>NZ_DATMTE010000271.1:0-5169 GCF_035564935.1 Chitinophaga sp.
CGGCATTTCTTATTTTGACCGCTATAACTTCAGGATAAACTCCGAACATAATTTATATCAGAATATTGTTAAGATAGGAGAGCATCTCACATTCAATTATCAAAACAATCATGGAATTGCGGTAGCAGGACTATACAATAGCACTTTACGTAGTGCTTTCGGCACAAGTCCTTTGCTGCCTATGTATGATTCAGCCGGTAATTATTTCAGCAGCGACAGGAAGGGCTGGTACCCCGGAAAGCCCGACCAGTCATGGAATAACGGAGAAGCCAATCCCTACGCTGTAATGGATTATACCACCAGGAACCGGAACAGCAGCCAGGGGCTCTTTGGGGATGTTTATATTCAGGCGGAACCAATTAAAGGATTAAAGTTCCGGTCCAGTCTCGGATTAAACTATTACGCTAATCAGAGTCATGGTTATACGCCGGTATATCACCTTTCTATTTATTCTTTTAATGATACCGCGAAGGTGAGCCAGTCGATGGGGAACGGGAGAACCATCCAGTTTGATAATTTAATCAGTTATGATTTTAATGTCCGCGATGATCATCATTTCAGCGTAATGGCAGGCAGCTCTTCGCTGAAAACCCAAACGGTAGCCATGAATGGTAGTAACTGGGATCTGCGGGTGGCCGATATGCGACATGCTTACCTGTCCGTGGCCCAGAATGTAAACAAGGGCGCTCCATATATGAGCCTTGGCGGCGGCCCAACTGAAAGCGCTTTGATGTCTTACTTCGGCCGGTTCCAGTATGATTTCCAGGAAAAGTATTTATTGAATATTACATTCAGGGCGGATGGATCATCGAAATTCGCACCAGATAGCCGTTGGGGATACTTCCCTTCCGTGTCGGCAGGATGGGTTGTTTCCAGGGAAAATTTTATGCAGGGTGTTCACTGGCTTGATTTTCTCAAAATACGCGGTAGTTGGGGACAGGTGGGTAATCAGAATGTGGCGGCCTACCAGTTTTTGTCTCCTATCACTTTCAGCAATACCGCTTATATATTCGGACCTGTTGAAGGGGCAAACACACAGGGTGCTTATCCAAGCCGCATCGCTAATCCCAATGTTAAATGGGAAACTTCAGAGCAAACAAACATCGGGTTTGATGCTACTTTGTTTGAGCGATTCAATGTAACGTTTGAATATTACAGCAAAAAGACAAAAGACTGGTTAATTACTGTGCCCATCCTGGCCACTGCCGGGGCTGATGCGCCGCTTATCAATGGCGGTGATGTGAGTAATACAGGTGTGGAGCTTGCGCTTAACTACAGCAACCGCATTGGTAAGAATTTTAGTTATTCCATTGGTGTAAACGGGGCATATAACAGGAACAGGATAGGAAATATACCAACCAATGATCATGTGCTTCACGGCAATACCAATGTGCTGTATAATAATGCAGGTGAATTTTACCGTGCAGCAAACGGAGAACCGGTTGGCTACTTCTGGGGATATAAAACAGCAGGTATTTTCCAGACTGCAGATGAAGTATTGGCCTATAAAGGTAAAACAGGAACGCCTATTCAGCCCACTGCAAAGCCTGGCGATGTTCGCTATGTTGATTTGAACGGCGACGGCGTTATTGACGCCGCTGACAAAACAAAGATTGGGGATCCCAATCCTGATTTTACATTCGGTTTTAATATAACACTTGGCTACAAAGGTTTTGATTTATTAGTTCAGGCGTCCGGAGTGTCCGGTAACCAGCTGATACAGTCCTGGAGAAGCCCGGGCGGCTTTGCCAATTACAGCACTGAAATCCTGGACCGCTGGCATGGCCCGGGAACATCCAACAGGATTCCCAGGGTAACGGAAGACGGCGTCAACTGGGCCCAGATCTCCGACCTGTATGTTTACGATGGCAAGTTTCTTCGTATCAACAATATTACGTTAGGCTATGATTTTGCCAACCTGGTAAAGAAAAGTTACCTGGGTAAAGTGAAACTATATGCATCTGTACAAAATGCCTTCGTTATTACCAGGTATAAAGGCATGGACCCTGAAGTAGGATATAATGAAGGTTTTTCATCCGGGGTGGACATAGGATATTATCCCCGGCCCAGAACTTTTATGGTAGGCGCAAACATCCGTTTTTAATTTAAAATGAATTGGCGATGAAAAACTTAAAATCTTATATACTGGTTACCGCATTGTTATCATTGATGGCCTGTAAAAAAAGCTTTCTGGATACAGAAGATGTAACCTCTGCAACCGAGCAAAACTTTTACAAAACACCGGGTGATGCCTGGAAAGCGCAGGTGGGCATTTATGATGGATTACAGCGTGTGTGGTCCGGGGGCGTGGCTTTTCCCGTTGCGTCTACTGTCATGTCTGACGAAGCGTTTGGTGCTACAGGCAACGCTGATGGCTTTGGCTTCCAGATGATGGATGAATTTGACAAGCTCCGTTCTCCTTCCGACCAGGATATGTTTGGGGATTCATGGAGCCTTTATTATAAAGCTATATACCGCGCCAACATGTTGTTGTCGCACCTCGACGGGATAGATTGGCAGGGAAACACCACTTTGCGTAACACCTATGAAGCGGAAACAAGATTTATACGCGCCTATTGTTACTTTGATATGGTAAGGTTATGGGGCAATGTTCCGTTGATTACTATGCCTACCACGGATAATGTGCCACAGGCCAATCCGGATGATGTTTATAAGCTGATTGCCGATGATCTGAAATTTGCAGCTGCCAACCTGGCTTCCACCAATTACGGCGGTCAGGACCCTTCCACCCGCGGACGGGTAACCAAATGGGCTGCAGAGGCATTGATTGGCCGCGTATTCCTGTATTACACCGGTTATTATAACAAAGCAGACCTGGTAGGAGCCGTGTCAAAAGCACAGGCACTGGCTTACCTGGAGGATGTTATTAATAACGGTGGTTTTGGTTTGATCGACAAATTTGCCAACCTATGGCCCGCAGCTTCGTTGAATAACTATGTGGGGGAAGATAATAAAGAAACCATATTTGCTATCAAGTATACCTACACGAGCGACTGGAACGGAAATGTAGATGGTAATACCTGGATGGTAATGTATGGTATCCGTATTCAAAGTATTTATCCCTATGGCATGGGTTGGGGAGGCGCTACGGTGAATCCAAGGCTTTGGGATGCCTTTGCTCCGAACGATAGCCGCAGAAATGCCTCTATCATCTCCATAAAGGATGAAAAACTTGATTTTCAAAATATAAAAGATCAGCGGGAGTATACAGGCTACAACATTAAAAAATATACCCCTATGGCAGATGAGGCAGGGAGAAGCCTGGCGGAAAAAATGGGCGGAGCGAGTTTTATGATCAGCCAGTTCCAGGATTATGTGTCTATCCGCTATGCAGATGTATTGCTAATGGCAGCTGAATTGGGTGCTGCCGGTGCGCAAACTTACTTTGATGATGTTCGCAAAAGGGCATTTGGTGCTGCCTTTGTACAGATCCCGGTAAGTAAGGAAAATATTATGAATGAAAGGAGACTGGAATTTGCCGGAGAAGGCATCCGTTACTGGGATCTGCTTCGCCAGGGGATAAATGTTGCCGCATCGGCCATTGCCGAATCAATAACGGTTCAAAATGGTGGGGTAAATACCACCAAAACCATCTTAGCCTCGAAGGTTGTAGAAACAAAAGGTCTGGTGCAGGTGCCATACTCCCAGATTACTTTGTCTAATAACGTGTTGAAACAAAACGCAGGATGGTAGGATATCCCTGAATCATCTATTCTAATAATAATCAGGAAAGCCGGTTTGCAAGAAATTGTTGATATTGATGAATGCAAAACTGACGCTGCCGGCTTTCCTGATTTTCAATTTTGGCAGGACCGGTGCATGATACACTGGCCCTTTAGTAATTCACTTAAGAGTGGCGCTTCAACCTGGTTAAACATAATACAAGGAATATATTGAGTTGAAACCCCTGTAAGAAAGGTAAATATATCCAAAGATGAAAAAAGTTGTTATTTCTTTGCTGATCCTGATTTCTTCCATTGCAGAAACCTCTGTTGCTCAAAGAATAAAAGAAAAGAAACCAGCCATTCCTGAACGGATTATCAATGCTGACTTCAGTAAAACAGCCGGGAAACTCAATACTATGTTTAATGAATGCGTTGGCGCAGGCCGCGCCAATGAAGGGCTTCGGGCCGACTGGCAACAACAGCTTTCATATGTAAGAAAGGAATGCGGTTTCAGATATATTCGTATGCATGGCCTTTTAACAGACGACATGGCCGTATATACGGAAGACGGTAAGGGAAACCCGGTTTATAACTACATGTATATTGATGTTTTATTCGACTTTTTACAAAGTATTGGGATGAAACCCTTCGTGGAGCTGGGCTTTATGCCATCGGCGCTCGCCAGTGGACCCAAAACAATTTTCTGGTGGCGGGGCAATGTCACTCCACCAAAGGATTACGAAAAATGGGCAGCACTGGTGAAGGATCTTACCCGTCACTTTACAGAACGTTATGGCGCAGATGAAGTAAAGACCTGGTATTTCGAAGTTTGGAATGAACCTAACCTGGATGGATTCTGGGCCGGCAGCCAGAGTGACTATTTCAAATTGTATACTTACAGCGCCAAGGCGATTAAGAGCGTTAACCCGTCTTATCGCGTGGGTGGGCCGGGAACTGCGGGAGCCGCCTGGGAACCTGAAATGATTGCCTATTGTGATAAGAACAATGTACCTATAGATTTCATAAGTACCCACGCGTATGGGGTAAAGCAAGGTTATCTCGACGAATTTGGTAACTCAGGCACCGTGCTAGATAAAAATCCCATGAGTGTAAGTGGCGATGTGCTTCAATCGCGGAGAGAGATTGCCGGTTCCGCCATGCCTCATCTGGAGCTCCATTACACCGAATGGAGCGCTTCCTATACCCCGGCTGATCCTATCCACGACAGTTATCACGAAGCGGCGTATGTGCTGCAAAAATTAAAACAGGTGGGCAGCGCTGCTAACTCAATGTCGTATTGGGTATTTACCGACATTTTCGAAGAACCCGGACCCCGTTTCACACCTTTCCACGGAGGCTTCGGTATGCTGAATACGCAGGGGATTAATAAACCTGTATTCTATGCCTACCAGTTTTTGAACAGGCTGGGAAATACTGAATTGGCAAATACTGATTCTACTTCCTGGATATGCAGGGATTCCAC
>NZ_DATMTE010000272.1:0-10776 GCF_035564935.1 Chitinophaga sp.
TAAAATTCCGTTTTAAAACTGTACTTTGTTATATGGCTGGCAAATATAAGAAGGATTTGGTAGAGTGATTGGTTAGCACGATCTTTGCAGACTTATTTCGAAACAAAACAATAAAGCGCGGGAAACTTTGTAAGTTAATAATTTTAAAAGTTCCGAACAAAAATTTTCTTTCGCTGTTATTTATTTATAAACCAATACAATTTTTCATATGAGGCAACTTAAAATTGCCACCCAGATCACCAATCGTGATTCGCAGGCGGTAGAAAAATACCTGCAGGAAATCTCGAAGATCCCTTTGTTAACACCTGAGGAAGAGACCGTTTTGGCGCAGCGCATTAAAATGGGCGATCAAAAGGCTCTTGAAAGATTGACTACAGGAAACTTACGTTTCGTTGTTTCTGTTGCGAAGCAGTATCAGCACCAGGGCCTTAGCCTGAGTGACCTGATTAACGAAGGTAATCTCGGCTTGATCAAGGCGGCGCAGCGTTTCGATGAAACCAAAGGTTTCAAATTTATCTCTTATGCAGTATGGTGGATTCGCCAATCCATTCTGCAGGCGCTGGCTGAACAGGGTCGTCTTGTTCGTCTCCCGCAAAATAAAATTGGCACTTATAACAAAGCTAACAAAGCTTACATGGCATTTGAACAGGAAAACGAGCGCGAACCTTCTACCGAGGAACTCGCAGAAATCCTGGAGATGTCTGAATCAGAAATTAACAATATTTTCCAGAGCAACACCCGTCACATGTCGCTGGATGCACCTGTGCACGAAGCTGAAGATGTAGCCATGGGCGATTTGCTGGAAGGTGGAGATATTACTGACGACGACGTGATGAGAGATTCTCTCCGCGAGGAAATACGCCGGGTATTAAAATCCCTGAGCCCACGCGAAGCTGAAATTGTGAATGCTTATTTTGGTCTGGATGGTGAAAATGGCGCAACAATCGAACAAATCGGTCAGAAATACGATCTGACAAAGGAAAGAATCAGGCAGATTAAAGAACGTGCTATTAAAAGGCTGCAAAAAGCCCGCTATAGCGGCGCCCTGAAATCTTACCTGGGATAATACCTTTATTCGCTGAGTTAACACTAACGAAAGAATAAATCTACTAATCCTCTTTATTCTATAAGAACACCGGCCTTGTAAATACATGGCCGGTGTTCTTATTTAGTGAACAGCCCTTATTTTTGCACTCATGCGTACGCCGCTCTTCCTTATCCTGGTTACATTGATCTTTGCCGCCTGCGAGAAAGATATCAGCGTTGCTTTGCCGGTACAGGACCCAGAACTGGTGGTGGAAGGCAGGTTTGAAAGCGGAACTTACCCCGCGGTAATACTTACGCATAGCCTTAACTATTTTTCACAGATAGATCCGGCCGTATTGTCAAATGCCTTTGTGCATAACGCTACTGTCACCGTTTCCGATGGCAGCAGGACCATGAAACTGACCGAACAATCAATAGATACCGGCGGCATGAAGTTCTTTATATACCTGCCGGACCTGTCACAACCTGGCAACTTCACCGGGAAGGCGCCGGGTACCTATACCTTACACGTCAACGCTGACAATAAGGCATATGAATCTGTGACAACTATACCGGCACGCGGCATGCAACTGGACTCCCTCTGGTGGACATTAGTGACAGTAGACGATTCCACTAAGGCCCGCTTATGGGTGAAGATAACGGATGCTCCTGCATTTGGGAACTATGGAAGATATTTTACAAAGAGGAACAGCGAGATATACTTACCAGGACTGAACTCTGTAATAGACGACCAACTGGTGAACGGCGCAACATTTGAAATTCCTGTGGACGCCGGCGTAAACAAGAATCTTGATCCCGACGACAGACAGGACGCATTCTTTGAACTCGGAGATACCGTTACCCTGAAGTTTTGTAATATTGACAAAGCAACCTGGGATTTCTGGAGAACACTCGATTTCGCTTTCAACAGTAATGGTAATCCTTTTTCGTCGCCCACAAAGATATTAGGGAATGTACCCGGCGCATTAGGCTACTGGGGCGGCTATACAGTAACCTATAAAACAATTATTATTAGCAGGTAATTATACATACAGCAAACAAAATGGAAAACAAGCAACAAGAGCATGTGCATTTATTGATCATCGGTTCCGGCCCTGCCGGTTATACCGCTGCTATCTATGCTGCAAGAGCCAACCTTAAACCAGTATTATACCAGGGTATTCAACCCGGCGGACAATTAACCATCACTACTGAAGTTGAAAACTATCCCGGTTACCCCGAAGGTATCCAGGGACCGGAAATGATGGTGGATTTTGAAAAGCAGGCAGTCCGCATGGGCGCCGATATCCGCTATGGCATGGCCACTTCCGTGGATTTCAGTAAACAGCCTTATAAAGTAACTATCGACGAAGAAAAGGAGATCACCGCTGATGCGATCATTATCGCTACCGGCGCCTCTGCCAAATGGCTGGGACTTCCTTCCGAGCAACGTTTGAACGGCAGCGGCGTGAGCGCCTGCGCTGTTTGCGACGGGTTCTTCTTCCGCGGCAAAGAGGTGGCTATTGTAGGCGCCGGCGATACTGCAGCTGAAGAAGCGCTTTATCTTTCTAAAATGTGCAGTACCGTGCATATGCTGGTACGCCGCCACGAAATGCGCGCATCTAAAGTAATGCAGGACCGTGTGCTGAAAACCTCCAACATCATCGTGTACTGGAACTCTGAAACAGATGAAGTATTAGGTGATAAGAAAGTGGAAGGTCTCCGTATCCTGAACAATAAAACAGGCGAAAAGAAAGAAATACCGGTAAGTGCGTTCTTCGTGGCTATTGGCCACCAGCCTAACTCCGGTATCTTTAAAAACTACCTGACCCTGGATGAACAGGAATATATTGTTACAGAACCGGGCTCCAGCCGCACCAGCGTGGAAGGCGTATTTGCCTGCGGCGATGTGCAGGATAAAATTTACCGCCAGGCGGTAACTGCCGCCGGCAGCGGATGCATGGCCGCACTGGATGCAGAAAGATACTTATCGGCAAAAGAACACCACCAATAATAAATTGTATAGTAGATAGTGGATCTGCAGGGATATCTTTCCTGCAGATCCATTATTTATTATGCCTAATTTCCTTTTATGCTTACTATCGCTCTCGAACAGGCCACCTTTTATGCTTACCATGGTTTATACCCGGAAGAAACCATTATTGGTAATCACTTTGTGCTGGATGTGGCAGTTCGTATACCCGGTACCGTGCCGGTAGATGATTTATCGGAAACGGTTAACTACCAGGGCATCTATGAAATAGCTAAGGCGGTGATGGCCATTCCGCGGCCTTTACTGGAGGAAGTGGTGTATGAACTAACTGATGCGCTTAAGCAAAGATACCCGGGCATCCAGCACAGCACGGTTACCCTCCGCAAAATGAATCCGCCCATGGGCGCTACCATCCGCAATTCGCTCGTGTCCCTGGAGAAAGACTACTAAGCACTATTTTTTGGGATATGTATGATGTTTCCGTAAATTTATAGCTATAAGTTAATCAACAAATTCTTACGCTGTAAAACCTGTCCTATGTTGAAACGGATCATGGCAGTTTGCTTTTTATTATCAGCGGTACTGTTTGTACAGGCCCAGAGTGTTGGTGAAATGATGGATGAGGCCAGGCAGCTGGAGAAACAGATGAAAGAAAGCGAAGCATTTGAAAAAGATAAGGAAATTCTCAAAATACAACCCGCTGAGCTGGATGCCCTGAACCAGGCCAGCCAGTTATGTTCCCGCATCGGCAACCGGCAAAAAAACAAGGAAGATAAAATCAACTATTTCAATCTTGCCAAAAGCTACGCCCAGCAAGCGCTTAAGGTAAATCCTAACAGCCCTGAATCCAATTTGTCCATGGCCATTGCCATGGGACGCATGGCATTGATTTCTGGCGCAAAAGATAAAGTGGCTGCCTCTAAAGATGTAAAAAAGTACGCAGAACTGGCTATCAAATTTAATCCTTCCCTGGCACAGGGCTATCATGTTTTAGGCAAATGGAATTTTGAAGTGGCGAACCTGAACGCCTTTGAAAGAGGCGCCGCTAAAATGCTGTTTGGCGGTTTGCCCGACGGCTCGCTGGCAAATGCCATCAGCAATTATGAAAAGTGCCGCCAGCTCGACCCCGCTTTTATCCTCAACTACTACGAACTGGCCCGCGCCTATAAAGCAGATGACCAGCAGGAAAAGGCCATTGAAGTGCTGAAAAAAGCGCTTACGCTGCGTAACATTGTTCAGGACGACGCCAGTATTAAAGCGGATTGCAAAAAAATGCTGGACGACCTGCAATAGCGCGGAATTTGTCTGACTCTGGATTATAATGATTTCGCTGATTACACTGATCTTAAATTTTGTTTTTGGGGAGAAGCTGGATTTCAGATCTCTTTCCCTTTCCATCTGCCGCTGCGCAGGTACCAATAGCTTATTCCGAAGATAATGATCCAGTAGATGAAATCTGCTCCCCAGGCCCAGTGCAGTTCACTGCGCATTCTTTCAATAACGATATCGCAATACAACAGGTAGCCCAGAACGGCGATTATTTCCGTTACCAGGTTAATTCTTGTATTGCCGGTACCCACCACACCACTCATTACCACCGCAGCTACCGCCATTAGTATAGTACTAAGGGTAATCACCCTGATGGAGGGGATAGCCATGGTGATCAGGTCGGCACTATTGGTATAGATATGAAGCAACGTATAGGGGAACAGGTTAACCACAATACACATGGCCATAGCGCATCCGGCGCTGATGGCCACAATTTTCCGGATAATGGGAAATACCTGTTCGGGGCGTCCCTGCCCTATGATATTGCTTACCATGGTATTGCAGGCTGCCGCCAGCGCCCAGGTGAAAATACCAAAGAACCCAAAGATACTGCGGAGCATATTGGATACTGCGAGCGGACGCTCTCCCAGGTGCTCAATAAAAATAAAGAACACAAACCACCCGCCAATGCTGAAGAGGAACTGAACAATCAGCGGGGCCGATACATTCAGTATATTCCGGATAATGTCCCAATTGAGCCGCAGGTAATTGAACAGGCTGTACTGCAGGTGATACCGCCGGATGAACAGGATGCTGAACGCCACACCGCAACCCGTGATCTCTGCAATTACCGAAGCGGTAGCGGCGCCGTTAAGTCCCATGGCCGGGAGGCCGAGCTTCCCGAAGATAAGCGCATAGTCAAAAAAGATGTTCATCATTTCCTGGAAAAGAGAAGTAATCGCCAGCACCTTTGAATGGCCGCTGCCTATATAAAAGGCGTTGGCCATATTCAGTAACATAAGAAAAGGAAGCCCCCATATACGGATACGGATAAACGAAACGGCGGCGGAAATGATATGCGTATCATGCAGGCTTTTCGAAAAGAACCAGGGAGCTGCCAGCAAAGTGAGGAGGATGGCCAGCCCGGAGAAAAAAAGACCTACCTGTATACCGTTGGAAAACAGCTGCCCGATGCCGGTATACTGCCGCTGGCCGGCCCTCCGGGCAATAAGCACCTGCATCCCATTGTTAAGGCCATAGGCAATCATATACATCACCAGGTAATAGATACCGGCAATCCCATTGGCGGCCAGTTCAAATTCGCCCAGGCGCCCAACAAAGGCGGTATTGGTAATGTGGTTGATCTGCGGGATAATAAGTGCCAGGCATATAGGTCCTGCTATTTTGATAATCTGCCGGGTGTTGACTTCCAGTTGCATGAATCGTTCGCTGATTGTGGGTATAGGCGCAAAGATAGGTCTATCTGCTGATCATCTCCCTTATATAAAACAACAAAACGCCCTCACCAATTAACTAAAAAGAGTATTATTGTAATTCATTTGAAAGGTTAAATATGCCCGTGGCTTATAACATCCATCCTGCATTTACAGTAGACGATGAAACCCTGCTGGAAACTGATCTCACTGCCTGTAATTTACTGGTACTGGTAGGAAACGGAACATTCAGCTATGTAGTGTTTGATCCGGCTGTAAAGAAATTCCTGGCGCTGAAATCCTATCATTTTACTCCCCGTAAGCTGGCCCTGGCCGACCTGGAGATGATAGAGCAGGTATTTGATACCGACAAGCTGTTATTTACGGCCTTCAAATCTATCCTGCTGGCCTTTAATACCGGCGGGGGCGTGCTGGTACCGCATATGTATTATACGCCGTCCACGAAAAAGGACTTCCTGCACCTGGCGGTACCGGAAAAGATGCAGGAAGCAGTACTGTCCGACCTGCTGCCTTCATTACCGATGGTGAATGTATACAGCGTGGATAAAGACCTGCTTGGTTTTTTACGTAAAGAGTTTTCTACGGACCTGGTGATACATGCCAATTCCGCCTTGTTGCAGTCGTACCCCATGGACCTGGATTTCCAGGCGAAAGACGGCATTGCCTTCGTGGAAGTGGACCAGCAACGGTTTACAATGACGGTTTATGCCGGCGGCAAACTCCTGATCCAGCAGGAAGGCGATTACCAGTCGGGCCTGGATGTAGTGTATAACCTGGTGAGCATACTCCGTCAGCTGGAACTGAACGAGCAGCTGGTGAAGGTAAAGCTGGGAGGGGCTGTAGCTACTGATACCGGCGTATACCAGGAAATGTATAAGTTCATACCACACCTGGAGTGGATACAAAGGATACCGGGTTTCAGCTATATCACCAAAATGCAGGAAATACCGGGTTATTATTTTCATAACTTATATGCGTTGGCACTATGCGTATAATAGGAGGAACGAGTGGGGGACGAAAGATACAACCGCCTGCAAAAATGCCGCATACCCGGCCTACTACAGATATTGCGAAAGGAGGGCTGTTTAATATTATAGAAAATAACCTGGATATTCCCTCTTTAAAAACACTGGATATTTTTGGCGGCACAGGGAGTATCAGTTTTGAACTGGCTTCCAGGGGCGCAACAGATATGACCGTTGTAGAGAAAGACCCGGCAATGGCCGCTTTTATCGGGAAAACTGCGCTGGCACTGGGAATTGAACACCTTAAAACGGTGAAAATGGATGTTTTCAAATACCTGCAGCAGTGTACGGAAAAATTTGACTTCATTTTTGCTGATCCTCCCTATATGATGGAAACACTGGATCAGCTGCCCCTGCTCGTGTTTGAAAAAGAGTTACTCAATCCTGAAGGCTGGCTGGTGGTGGAACATACCCAGCATAAGAAGTTCCAGGATTATTCCTACTACCGTTCTGAAAGGAACTATGGGGCAACGGTATTCTCCATATTTATTAACCGGGAGGAATTAAAACGCTGACCGTTTACCGATCATTCAATCACAATTATATGAGGACTTGTTTATTCCCTGGCACATTTGACCCTATTACACTGGGACATACAGATATCATCAGCCGCGGGCTTGAACTGTTCGACCGCCTGGTAATAGGCATTGGCGTAAACAGCAGTAAAACGCCTATGTTTGCACTGGAAGAGCGGATGAGCTGGATCAGGGAGATGTATAAAGATGATCCGCGGGTGGAGGTGGCGTCCTATTCCGGCCTGACCGTTGATTTCTGCAGGCAGTTAAACGCCCGTTTTATTTTGAGGGGAATCCGCTACGTGAGTGATTTTGAATACGAGAAAGCAATTGCCGACGTGAACCGCACGGTGGCGCCGGAAGTTGAAACTATCTTTTTAACAACGGTTCCCCAGTATTCCAGTATAGCCTCCACCCTGGTAAGGGATATTTATAAATACGGGGGAGATGTAACGCCATTCCTGCCGCCGGCAGTACTGGAAGGCATCAAACGTTTGAAGCAATAATTTTTAAAGCAGCCATTATGAAAACGATCTGGCACAATACCAAGATCTCGCTGGACCAGTTAAATGAGATGGGAGGAGCCACCATGGCTACTTACCTGGGGATGGAATTTACCGAAATAGGTCCGGATTATCTGAAAATGATGATGCCGGTAGATCACAGGACCGTACAACCCTACGGCTTATTACATGGCGGTGCTTCCGCAGCTTTGGCCGAAACAGTAGGCAGTATGGCATCGGGCCTGATCATTAACCCTGAAACGCAGATTTGTGTTGGCATTGAAATCAATGCCAACCACATAAGAGGGGTAAAAGAGGGATATGTACATGCCTGCGCCCGGCCTTTGCATATAGGCAGTACCAGTCACGTGTGGGACATCCGTATTACAGACGACCAGCATAAGCTGGTATGCGTAAGCCGGCTTACAGTGGCCATACTGGCTAAAAGATAGGTGGTATTACATATCCGCCGCCCTGAAAACCTCTCTTATATTTTCGTAGGAGTATTTAAGGTATTTATCTACATTTTCCGGCTTGATCCATTGCAGGTCCTGGATATCTTCTTCTATTTGCGGAACGGTTAACTCCGTACCGGTAAACAGCATCCGGTACCAGTAAGTATGTTTCAGTACTTTTTTATTTTTCATGGGATAGTAGTGGAACGTTTCTGTGATCTTATGTTCCAGTGAAACGTTGTGCAGGCCTGTTTCTTCGGCTACTTCACGCAAGGCGCAGGTTTCGAGATCTTCCCCCGGATCCTGTTTTCCCTTGGGCAGGTCCCATTTACCGCGGCGGAACATCATGAGCACTTCGCCGGCGGGATTGGTTACCAGGCCGCCTGCGGCCACCAGGGTAGTGAAATGGAGGGATACTTTTTTAAAGAGCTGTTTTATATCCGGTGCAATAAACACTGCTGCGTCTTTTTTCCCATCTTCCAGTTTCTGCAATACGTTTTCCATCTTTTTGGTATCCGGGTTATCGTATATTTTGGCGCCATTGAGGCGGGCCGGAATGGCAGTGGTGTCGGTACTCAGCAGGAGCGGGCGTTCGTTGAGGTAGATCGTGATATTTGCTTGCATCCCGCAAATGTAATTACGAATTGTGAATTACGAATTGAGAATTTAGGAAGATGTGAAACAGGATAATGACCTTACCTGTAAATCCGTTTACCGCAGTTCATAAATAGGATAATGTTATTCATAAATGTGACACGTTTATTCTTAAATCGACTAAATGATAGTACTTTTGGCGCTTGTATGAATAAAGTAAGCGAAAAACAAGTTGCAGAAAAGTTACTGCAGGTGCAGGCCGTTAAGTTAAGCCCTGCACAGCCTTTTACATGGGCTTCCGGCTGGAAATCACCGATCTATTGTGATAACAGGAAGGTTTTATCTTTCCCTTATGTGCGCGACTATATTAAATCAGAGTTGAGCAACCTGGTGTTTGAAACCTTTCCTGATGCTGCTGTGATTGCAGGAGTGGCTACTGCCGGTATTCCGCATGGGGCGCTGGTAGCGGATCAGCTGAAACTGCCGTTTATTTATGTAAGGTCCAAGCCGAAAGAGCATGGCATGGGCAACCGGATTGAAGGCGTATTGCAGCCCGGGCAGCCGGTAGTGGTAATAGAAGACCTGATTTCAACGGGTAAAAGCAGCCTGGAAGCAGTACAGGCTATACGTGAGGCCGGTGGTGAAGTAATAGGTATGGTGTCTATTTTCAACTACGGTTTTGATATAGCGGTAAAGGCTTTTGAGACAGCAGGCGTACCGTTTTACTCGCTCAGCAATTACTCTGCTATGATTGCGCTTGCTGAAGAAAAAGGGATTGTATCTGCAGATGAAATTGCCACATTACAGGCCTGGAGAAGCGCGCCGGATCAGTGGGGTAAGTAGTGAAAATTGCATATCACTTTTTTTGTATATTCGGGTTATAATATTACAACTATGCGTATCCTAAAATTAGTAGTGTTGTTCCTGTTCGCCGGTATTGGCGCGGCAATGGCACAACAAAAGCAGAAGGCTGTGGAAACAGCGAAGATCAGCACGCCTACTGTGCAGTGTGAGTCGTGCAAGAACCGTATTGAAAGGTATATGTCGCATGAAGAGGGGGTTCAATCTGTGAAAGTGGATTTCAAGAAGCATATTACAACGGTAAAGTACTATACCGACCGTACCAACATTGAGAATATCAAAACCGGTATTGCCAATGTAGGTTATGATGCGGATAATGTGACTGCCAATCCTGAATCTTACGCTAAACTGCCTACCTGCTGCAAGAAGCCGGAAGATGGCGGTGGAATGGACCCGAAGAAAAAGCATTAATTATACTGTTTCAGCCTTTGGTATGCGGCAACCGGCCGGCTTACCAAAGGCTGAATTGTTGCCGGTTGTGTTTATAGGGACCGGTTCCCTTACCTGGGGCGGATATGGGTGAATGTTTGGAGATGTATGTTACCCGGACTGTCGGGTTCCCTCAAAATGAGATTTCCTGTGAAAGGCTGATGGCAAAATGATTTCTCTATACACATACCTGAAAGCTCATTCTTTAAAGTTTACTGTTATTCCGATACTGTTTAATCCACTAAAGCATCATTTTTCTGCACTTCAGCAGATGCTTGTTCAATCAGATCCTGCTGAGATAACTACGCGCCTGCTTTCTCTTGGGGGCTCGCAGATGGACATGTACGCCGGTCCGTTGGCGCCGGAGGCCATTTTCGATGAAATAAGGGCGCAGTTAAAATCGGCGGGAGTGGACACAAGAGCGGCTTATGAGGCATTTCTGGCGAAAAGTGGCGGTTATGCAGAAATGGTGTTATCGGATACTTCTGTGTGGATTTTGCGGTTGGCAGAAGATAAGGCCCATTATATCCATTTGCATCCGGGCCGTTACAGCCCGCATACTTTCCGGGTAAAAGCATCGGCGCTTAAAACAGCATTGGCTTACCAGGCAGCGCGGCAAACTGGTATACTTACAAACAATTTGCTGGCAGAT
>NZ_DATMTE010000273.1:0-13378 GCF_035564935.1 Chitinophaga sp.
TTTTTTTATGGGTTCTCCGGAAGTAAATTTTGGGATCATTTTATATGATTGACTTTCAATATGATATATGAGTAACTTAGTGTATTATTTTTTAATATGTGGAAAGATGCCAGCGGGACTGGAAGTTCGCAGGAAAGAAAAAGTGAAAAAAGCTAAAATGGACAAACCGGTAACAGGGGGAATGAATAACTTTGGCAGTCATGTCATGTATACACCGTTAGCCAGGCTAATCCAAAAGATTATTAACCATTAAAGTCATTTTGTCCTATCAATCCTGTTATGGAGTTGCGGCCGTTCGCAACGCCATTTTCCGGTAGCTCAGCATAGTTGGTAAGTGTAGTTTAACCTTTTTATTTTATGGTAGCCGTCATCATTGTTTTAACTTTATTAGTGTTATTGGGCTGGACGATATTGTTCCGCCACTTCAGGGCTTTGCGGGCAGCGAATGTTAATCTTGTAAAGCAGGAACAGAAGGAAGCCTCGTTATTATACCAGCTGCACGAGGCCAAAGAAAGATATTGCAGGCTGGAGGAAAAACTACGCGGGCTCCAGTACGAGCTGCAGAAAGAAAAACAAAAAGAGGATCATCGCTGATAATAATATCCACCTTGTATTGATGCCATCACTTCCGGGTTTGCCAATATTTAGTTAGGTTTGTCGGCATGCAGGTAGTTTTTCAGATCACATCCGGTGAGCAGCATGCCCAGTTGTCTATGCTCGGGCAGCTCAATAATCTTCTTAATTATACCAACGAACGCGAAACACGTATAGCCGTAGAAGTGGTGGTGCATGGCCATGCCTGGAACCTGCTGCTGGGAGAGGGGCATCCTTGCCCGGAAAAAATAACCGCGCTGCAGGAGCGGTCCGTCCGTTTCCTTATTTGCCGGAATACCCTGAATAGCCATCAGCTCAATACAGCGCAGCTGTTTCCCTTCGTAGAAGTGGTGCCTGCGGCCATAGCGCACCTGGTAGAAAGGCAGCACCAGGGATGGGCGTATATAAGATGTTAGTTTAATTGTTTATTAGTTAATTGGTTTATTAGTTTATTTTTACATTTTTAAAGTAGTTGTGCCGGGAAATGAGGTAGAAAGTTTGAGGGGAGGCACCAAATAAAAATTGTGGTAATAACGTTAAATGGATGCACGATTAAATAGGACTAACCTCTTAAACTTAAATACATTGAAATTCTCCAAATCTACCGGAATACTGTTGTTATTCATGGCAGTTCCCTTTTTTACCTTTGCGCAGGACTGGCATGTCGGCGCCTTTGCAGGTATCTCCAACTACAGCGGAGACCTTAACGAGCAACGGGTGGATATGAAATATTCCCGGCCTGCACTGGGACTGCTGGTAAGAAAAGACATCAACCGTTATCTTACTGTTCGTGCCGCCTTTACCTGGGGAATTGCTACGGGGGCAGACAGTACCAATTCGGACAAATTCCTGGTGGCCCGTAACCTGAGTTCCCGCACGAATATATTTGAGGGTAGCCTGATCGGTGAGATCAATTTTTTTGACCTGGATGAAAAAGGTTTTACCCCCTATGTATTTGTAGGAGTGGGAGGTTTTGGTTTTGATCCTACAGCGAAAGACCAGTCGGGCAACCGGGTGCGGCTTCGTCCTCTGGGCACGGAAGGGCAGGGATTACCGCAGTATCCTACCCGGCAGCCTTACGACCTTTTTTCCTTCTCTTTCCCTTTTGGAGCGGGTATAAAAGCCAATATCAACGAAAAATGGACGCTTGGATTTGAAATAGGGCTTCGTCCCACTACAACGGATTACCTGGATGATTTAAGCACCAATTATGTAGACCAGAATACGTTGCTCACCTACCGTGGCCAGAAATCAGTGGATATGGCTTACCGGGGGGATGAAGTAACCGGTAAAGTAGCACCGGGAACCTATCCTGCGGATGGAACCATACGTGGTTCCGATAAACATAAAGACTGGTACGCGTTTTCCGGTTTTACCATTACTTACCGTTTGGGTGGTGGTAACGGATGGGGTAAACCGAAAGCTACCCGCTGTCCTATACTGAGACCATAATTTACTGATATTCATAGTATTCATCACTTTAACGATAGTTTAAATCCCGGCATACCGCCGGGATTTTTTTATTGGCATAGTTGTTGAATTTATGAGTTCAAACAGGTATAATGCAGCCACCAGCTTATGGCGGATCGCAGTATCACAAATCGCGGAGAGAGTAATGAAACAACAGCCGCAAAAAAATAAGTTGGTGTGCCACAACCTGTTCAGCTAACGAAAAAGAAGTGCCATGAAGAAGTTTTTAAATATAGCTTCAGTGATGTTGATAACAGGCGCCATGAGCGTTTCCGCGCAGCACAGGCCACCTGCACCACCACTGCCACCCAGGCCACCGGTACCGGCACATTTACCACATCCACCGGCGCCGCCTTTGCCACCAGGGCTGCCCAGGCCGCCAAGGCCTCCGCATCACCGGCCACCGGCTCCGCCACATCCGCCGCATCATTACAGAAAACATTATAAAAAGCATTATAAGAAACCACATAGGCCTCGCAGGTATGCTTTTATGGAATACCCGGGATCCACTTATGTTGATGCTGATGCCTCCTTTACCCGGTATACGGGCTGAAATAAATAACACACCACAACTTTTATTTGCCAACCGATCTTGAACTAAAAACCAAAAAAACATGAAAAAAGTACTGCTGTTGATGCTGCTTATTGGCGGCACTGTGCTCACCACGTATGCACAAAGGGGACGCGGCCACGGGTATGGACACGGACGCGGGCATGACCGCTGGGATAACGACCGATGGGAAAGATGCGAACGCCCGAGAAGGGTAGTGTATGTACGCGACAGATACGACGATTGCTACCGCAGGCCACGGGTAGTATACGCAAGACCGGCCTATTACCCGGCTGTAGTACCTGTTCCGGTACCTGTACCGGCCCCGGTACGCTATTACCCGTCGAGGCCAAGAGCCGTATTTCACGCGGGTGTTACCATAGTGAACTGATAACTGAAAGTTGAATAAATGAGATGCCTCCCGTTTTTAAACGGGGGGCATTTTTTATTGCGGTGCGGGATGGTTACTTTTGTTGATTGGTAATAAGATCCAACATGGCATATAAACATCTCAGACACTTTATAGATACGCTGGAACAGGCAGGAGAACTGGTACGCATAAAAACTTATGTGGACCCTAAACTGGAAATCGCTGAAATCACCGACCGGGTGAGCAAATCGCCTGATGGGGGCAAAGCCCTGCTGTTTGAAAATACAGGTACCGGCTTCCCCGTACTGATCAACTCCATGGGCAGCTATCGCCGTATGTGCCTGGCGCTGGGCGTGAATGAACTGGATGATGTAGCCGGTGAAATTGAAAATCTCTTTAAACTATTATCCAAACCAAAGGAAAGTATACTCGATAAACTGGCCCTGCTGCCAAAGCTGGGGCAATTTGCCTCCTGGATGCCCAAAGTAGTGAGCGGCAAAGGCAGTTGCCAGGAAGTAGTAATGGCCGATCCCGATCTCACTAAACTACCGGTACTTACCTGCTGGCCTAAAGACGGCGGTCCGTTCATTACCCTTCCCGTGATCCACACCAAAGACCCGCTTACCGGCACCCGCAACGTAGGAATGTACCGCATGCAGGTATTTGAGAAAGATATGACAGGTATGCACTGGCATAAACACAAGGTATCCGCCAAACACTTCATGGAATACAAGAAGCTTAACAAGCGTATGCCCGTTGCCGTAGTACTGGGCGGAGATCCCGTTTACACCTATTCCGCTACTGCACCACTCCCCGAAAATGTAGATGAATACATGCTGGCCGGCTTTCTCCGTAAAAAGAAAGTGGAACTGGTAAAATGTATCACCCAACCGGAAATAGAAGTACCGGCGGATGCCGATTTTGTAATAGAAGGCTATGTGGAACCTGCTGAAGATCTCATATGGGAAGGGCCTTTCGGGGATCATACCGGCTATTATTCGCTGGCCGACTGGTACCCCCGGTTTCATGTAACGGCTATCACACATCGTAAAGATGCCGTTTACCCGTCAACGATAGTAGGCATCCCGCCGCAGGAAGATGCCTGGATAGGTAAAGCCACGGAACGTATTTTCCTGGCGCCTATTAAAATGACCCTGGTACCGGAAATCATTGATATGGAAATGCCGGTGGAAGGCGTATTCCATAACCTCGTGATTGCACAGATCAAAAAAGACTACGCAGGCCAGGCACAGAAAGTGATGAATGCCATGTGGGGCGCCGGCCAGATGATGTTTAACAAGATCCTGGTGGTAACAGACGACGGCACAAAGATCAATGATTATAAACAGCTGGCGCAATATGTCTTCCAACACCTGAATCCTGCTACAGACATATACCTGAGCCAGGGCCCCATGGACGTACTGGATCATTCCTGCTCTAAAATGGGCTTTGGCGGAAAAATGTGCATAGACGGTACCCGCAAATACGAAGAGGAACAGGATACTGCTTTTGTAACGGCGCCTGCTCCCCGCGAGATAGATACAGCCGCTATCATGCAACAGTTCCCTGAAATCAAAGGCATCAATGCCTCCCTGCTTCAGCTGGATATTTCCTGCATACTGGTGGCAGTGGAAAAAGCCCGCCCATCGCATGTACGTGAGCTGAATGAACAACTGTACACACTACCTGCACTGGCCGGTATTAAAATGATCCTCTTCGTGGAGCACACGGTAGACGTGAGCGACCTGGCCTCCGCATTATGGCGTTTCTGCAATAACCTGGACCCGAAGCGCGATAGCTTTATTGTTCGCGTACCGGCTGCTGAACCCGGCAGATATGTGGGCGGCATTGGCATGGATGGCACACTCAAAACCAGGCTGCTGGACAATTTTGAGCGCGACTGGCCCAATATCATTGTGGCAGACGATGCCACTATCCGGAAAGTGGATACCAAATGGCCGGAATTGGGCATGGGGCCTTTACTGACCTCCCCTTCTCTTAAATATAAACAACAGATCTATGGCGAAGAAGCGGTGGTACAACAGTAGTTACCTGCTGCTGATCCTGTTACTGGCCGGCAGCCTGCAAACTGCCGGCCAGGTGAACCCTGCAGATTTCCGTTTCCTGGATAGGCTGGAAGGTACCTGGAAGATGAACACCCGCAAAAGCACCATCGTGGAAACCTGGAGCCGGAGCAACGACTCTACCTGGACAGGCAAAACCTGGCGGGTAGTGGGAGCTGACAGCGCTTTGCAGCAATCCATGCAGCTGGTACGGAGAGGCGCTGATATCTATTATGTTCCCGCCTATGAAGGGCAGGACAAACCCGCTACCATACATCTCCGGCTACGGGTATTAAAAGCCATCGGTTTTGTAGCCGAAGACCTGAACAACGATTTCCCTAAGAAAATCACCTACCGCTTTAAAGATGCCAGGCACCTGGACGCCCGCGTAGAAGGCGTACGGGACGGCACTATAGAAGAATACATTTTCCAGTATTCTATTTCCCAGGACTAAAGATTCCCGATTGCGTAAATCATTTTCCCGCTTCGCGGGAGAAGAGCGGATTGCTGTATCTATTTTTGTGAGACACACACGATACACAGCACCATAATATTCTCAATAAAGCAATAATTTGAGTTGGTCGTACAAGTAATGCCGCACCCGTTCACGGGAAGCGGCTTTTTTTGTGCGCGCCTTCGGCGCGGAGATTGTCTGACTCAGGATTTAGATGATTACGCTGATTTCACTGATTTTCCTGTGTTTTGTTTTGAATTTTTGGGGAGATAAAAAAAGAAGGGAGACAGCAGCAAATATATTCGCTGCTATCTCCCTAAAAAATATTTGGTGCAAAACTCAGGAAAATCAGTGAAATCAGCGTAATCATCTAAATCCTGAACCAAGACAATTTAAACGCGCCGAAGGCGCGCCTACTTGTGGATCTCAGAAGTAAAGTTGAACTGGATATCAGGGTTGTTGGTGCGTTCTGTATTCAGGTACCATTCCGACTGGGCCAGGTATACGAGGTGGCCGTCTTTGTCTTCCACGATATTGGAAGATTTAAAACGGATAAATTCTTCGATCTTGTTTTTAGGGCCGGTGAGCCAGCAGGCCTTGTAGAAAGGCAGGGTATTGAACTGGCAGGCAGCGCCATATTCCTGGAGCAGGCGGTACTGGATCACTTCAAACTGGAGGTCGCCTACGCAGCCAATGATCTTGCGGTTACCGCCGTGTTGGGTAAAGAGCTGTGCCACACCTTCATCTGTGAGCTGGCGGATACCTTTTTCCAGTTGTTTTGTTTTCAGCGGGTCTTTATTCACCAGTTCCTTAAACAGTTCCGGCGAAAAGCTTGGAATGCCGGTGATGTAAAAGTCTTCACCTTCCGTGAGAGTATCGCCGATCTTGAAGTTACCGGTGTCGAACAAACCCACCACATCGCCGGGGTATGCGTCGTCTACCACGTTCTTTTCGCGGGCCAGGAAGCTGTAAGGGTTACTGAACCTAACGTCTTTGTCTAAACGAACATGGTGATAGAATTTATTCCTTTCGAATTTGCCGGAGCAAACGCGGAGGAAGGCGATACGGTCGCGGTGACGCGGATCCAGGTTAGCATGGATCTTAAATATAAATCCGCTGAACTTATCTTCGTTCACATCTATTTCACGCGTAGTGGCAGTGCGGTTACGCGGAATGGGAGCGATGTCCACGAAGGTATCCAGCAGGTCTTTCACCCCAAAGTTATTCACGGCGCTGCCAAAGAAAACGGGTGCCAGTTTACCGGCCAGGTAATCTTCCCGGTTAAAGGTGTCGTACACGCCTTCGATCAGCTCTACATCTCCGCGCAGCTGGGCTGCATCTTTTTCGTTGAAATGTTCATCGATGTAGCTGCTGCTGAGATCTGTGAGCGGCACTACGTCTTCATCAGTGGCTTTCTTATTAGGTAAGAAAGCTACCAGGCTTTTATCGTACAGGTTGTAAACGCCTTTAAAGTCGCTGCCCATGTTAATAGGCCAGCTGAGGGGCCTTACACGGATGTTGAGTTTTTCTTCCAGTTCATCCAGGAGATCGAAGGGATATTTACCGTCGCGGTCCATTTTATTCACGAAAATGATCACAGGAGTATCGCGCATGCGGCATACTTCCATGAGTCTTTCTGTTTGTTCTTCCACCCCTTTTACGCAGTCGATCACCAGCACTACACTGTCTACCGCCGTAAGCGTACGGTAGGTATCTTCCGCAAAGTCCTTGTGACCGGGGGTATCCAGGAGGTTCACCAGGATATCGCGGTATTCGAAGGTCATTACGGAAGTGGCTACGGAGATACCTCTTTGTCTTTCAATTTCCATGAAATCCGAAGTGGTATGTTTCTTTATTTTATTGGACTTCACCGCACCGGCTGTTTGAATAGCTCCGCCGAACAGGAGGAATTTCTCTGTCAGCGTAGTTTTACCGGCATCCGGGTGAGCGATGATAGCAAAGGATTTTCTTTTACTGATTTCGTTAGCGTACTTCATATATATCCGAAAAATGGCAGCAAAGGTAACTAAATTTTTTGTCCGGCTATATTTCGTGTTTATTGGCGCTGCCCGTGCCGATAAATCCGCTAAATTTGGAATATGATAGCGACCCTTAAAATATTATGGAATAGTTTCAAAATGGCGATGCAGGAGCTGCGGGTGAATAAATTGCGCACTTTTTTATCGTTGTTTGGGATTACCATTGGCATCTTCTGCATCATCGCGGTATTTACGCTTACCGGTAGCCTGGAACACAATATCAGGAAGGACCTGGCCGACCTGGGCGACGATGTGGTATATATGCAGAAGTGGCCCTGGGGTGGTAACGGCGAATATCCATGGTGGAAATATATGAATCGCCCGGAGCCGGAGTATAAGGATCTTAAGCCTATCCAGGACAAGGTGCAGAGCGCCAGTTTTGCTTCCTTCAACTTTGAATCCGGCGGTAAAAAAGTGGAGTTTGGAGATGATTATATGGATGGGGTGACGATGATGGCGGTGACTAACGACTTTGACCAGATACAGACCTTACAGATCCTGGACGGCCGTTTTTTTGCCAACAGTGAAAGTAACAGCGGCGCCAATGTGGCTATCCTGGGCTTTACCATATGGGACGGGCTTTTCCCTTCGCCGGAAGCGGCTATGGGCAAAGTGGTGAAAGTAGCCGGCAGGGATGTGAAGATCGTAGGGGTGCTGAAGAAAAAAGGGGAGAGCATGATTGGCGGGATCGGGTACGATAACGCCATTATCCTGCCATACCGGTTTGCCCGCACAGTGGTGGATGAACGCCGTTTTGCGGACCCGTATATCCTTATAAAGGCAAAACCCAATGTGAGCATGGATCAGCTGAAAGATGAGCTAAGAGGAGTAGTACGCGCCACTCACCGGTTAAGGCCGAAAGAGGAAGATGATTTTTCGCTGAATGAGATCAGTACGGCGAACGACAGCCTGAATGCCATGTTTGCCGCCATTAATATGGGAGGGGGCCTGATTGCAGTGTTTGCGCTGGTTGTAGGTGCTTTTGGTATTGCCAATATTATGTTTGTAACCGTAAAGGAACGGACCAATATCATCGGGCTGAAAAAGGCCATAGGAGCGCGGAGAGGTATTATCCTGATGGAATTTCTGCTGGAGGCGGTGAGTTTGTGTTTGCTGGGCGGAACGTTTGGATTGCTGCTGGTATACCTGCTTACAGTGATTATTAACCTGTCCGGTACTTTTGAGATGGTACTTTCTGCGGGATCAGTGATATTCGGGCTGAGCATATCCGCCCTGGTAGGGTTGCTGGCGGGGTTTATTCCTGCCTATACAGCCAGTAAGCTGGATCCGGTGGTAGCCATCCGGAGTAACTAAGCGGGGTTTAAAATAACGGCAACAGCGGGGCTGTTGTACAGGCGGGGTTTTCCCGCCTTTTTTATTAATTTTGTTCCTTATGTCGGTTAAAATATTAGCTATAGAGTCGTCCTGTGATGATACAGGAGCAGCAGTGATCGTAGACGGAAAGGTATTATCCAATCATATTGCAGGTCAGAAGGTGCATGAACAGTATGGGGGCGTGGTACCGGAACTGGCTTCGCGTGCACACCAGGAAAATATAGTACCCGTAGTGGATATTGCCCTGAAAACAGCAGGGGTGAAGCGGGAAGAACTAAGCGCTGTTGCCTTTACACAATCGCCCGGGTTGATCGGCTCCCTGCTGGTAGGCAGTTGCTTTGCAAAGTCCATGGCCATGGCGCTGGATATTCCCCTGATAGGCGTGCATCATATGCAGGCGCATGTGCTGGCTAATCTGATCGATGACCCCAAACCGGATTTTCCTTTTCTATGCTTAACCGTGTCGGGTGGTCATACCCAGATCGTTTTATGCGAAAGCCCGCTGCGTATGCGGGTAATTGGCGAAACGCTGGATGACGCTGCCGGAGAAGCTTTCGACAAAAGCGCCAAAATATTGGGCCTGCCTTATCCCGGAGGTCCATTGATCGATAAGTATGCGCAAACCGGCAATCCTGCCCGGTTTAAATTCCCCGAGCCACGTATCCCCGGCCTGAACTTCAGTTTCAGCGGGCTGAAAACGGCTATCCTCTATTTTCTGCAGGAGAACCAGCAAAAAGATCCGGCTTTTATCTCCCAAAACCTGCCCGATATCTGTGCTTCTATCCAGCACCGGATCATCAGCATATTACTGAACAAAGTGGTGA
This sequence comes from Chitinophaga sp., assembly GCF_035564935.1. Taxonomy (GTDB): domain Bacteria; phylum Bacteroidota; class Bacteroidia; order Chitinophagales; family Chitinophagaceae; genus Chitinophaga. Next base: position 9,700 of record NZ_DATMTE010000273.1, read on the forward strand.
AGGCATCAGAAGAAACAGGTATCCGTGATATTGCCATTGCCGGCGGTGTAAGCGCCAACAGTGGTTTGCGGGCTGCATTAACAGAGTGGGGCCAAAAACATCACTGGCGTACTTTTATTCCCAGGTTTGAATATTGTACAGACAATGCTGGTATGATTGCGATCACTGCCCACTATAAATACCTGGCGGGTGATTTTGCGTCACTGGATGCCGTACCTACCGCAAGAGCCGCCTTTTAAATTCCATTAACAGGCCAGGATAAAAAGGAACTGCTAATTGCTAAAATCCTATGCTCATCCAACCGTATATCGGTTTAGCTTTAGGGGCGCCTTCGGCGTTTTTAAATTGTCTTGGTTCAGGATTAGGATGATTATACTGATTACGCTGATTTCTATAACTGTTCATCTCTATGAAGAAAATCTTTGTCGTTTTATCGGGGCTTATTATGTTGGGCCGGTTATTGTTTGCGCAGGCGCCAGCGGCTCAAACGGAGTGGAAGAATCAGAAGTATTCTATGTTCATCCACTGGGGGGCCATTTATTCTACGCTGGGCGGCGTTTGGGAAGGTAAACCTGTTACGCGGGGATACAGTGAACAGATACAGTCGCATGCCGGCATTTACAGTGATGTTTATGGGGATATTGCCAAACAATTTCACCCGGAACACTGGAATGCCGATTCAATAGTATTGCTGGCAAAGGCCGCAGGAATGAAATCGGTGGTGATGACATCCAAGCATCATGATGGCTTTTGTATGTTCCATACGGCCTATACCGATTATAACGTAGTGGATGCAACGCCTTTCAAGCGGGATGTGTTGAAAGAGTTATCGGATGCCTGCCGCCGGCATGGTCTGAAATTCGGGATGTACTTTTCATTGATCGACTGGCATTTTCCGCAGGCGTATCCTATTTCCAGCAGCAACAGCGATCCTATTACCCCCGAGCATCATGAGTTTAATAAAAAACAGGTAACGGAGCTGATGACCAACTACGGCCCTGTATCCGAGATCTGGTTTGATATGGGATCGCTTACCGCACAGCAGAGCCGCGACCTGGCGGATATTGTACACCGCCTGCAACCGGGTTGTATGGTAAGCGGACGCCTGGGGAATGATGCGGGTGATTTTTGTGTAATGGGAGATAACCAGTACCCCGATTATAAGATTGCTTCCGCCTGGCAAACACCTGCATCTGTGTATGATGAAACATGGGGCTACCGCAGCTGGCAGCAGCATGGCAAAGCAACAGATAAGGCGCATGAGAAGCTGGAAGGACTGATCAAAGTGGTAAGTCGCGGCGGTAATTACCTCCTGAATATTGGCCCACGTGGCGATGGTTCGGTGGTAGACTTTGAAAAAGAAGTACTGCTGCTTAACGGCGCCTGGCTGAAACTCAATGGGGAAGCCATTTACGGCGCTTCGGCCAACCCGTTTGATACTACATTTGCCTGGGGTGAAGTAACTGCGAAGCCCGGGAAATTATACCTGCATTTACTGCAGCAACCGGAACAGGGCACTATTATGCTGCCGGGATTAAACAGTAAGATCAGCCAGGTTACTGTACTGGGCAATGGGAAGAAGTTGCCGGTGAAAATCTCCCTAAAAAATAATAACACCTATCTCCGGTTACCGGCAGATTTTAAACCGGCAGACAAAGAAATCCCGGTGCTGGCAGTGGCCTTTAAAGGAGCGGTAGCTATTACACCTGTTCACTTATTACGCCATGCCACCCGTTTAAGCAGGCACAATGCCACCCCGTTATTCAGTTTCTCCGGTGTTGATTATGAAAGTTATTACCGCAGCGAGGTAGGCGAATCATGGGCATTTACAGCGCAAAAACCGGCAGCCCTGCAACTGGTGTATAGTGATCAGGAAAAAGGCAAACATATTACGCTCACCATGAATGGCGCTACCAGCGAAGTGTTGCTGGATGGCGGCGCTCCCACTACGCTGAAAAATGATCCGGCTTCCCTGCAATGGGGACCCATGTACAGTGCAGGGCCTTTCTGGTCCGGTATTGATGGTACACATGGCAGCTTAAAAAATATTGATCCGGCGCAACCATGGCCTGGTAAAGACAATGCCGCATGGACATTGCACAGCGACTGGAAAAATGATGCTCCCATTACTTTAACCGCCGGCAGGAGTGTAGCCAGTTATATTTTACAGGAAATTACTGCGCCTGCAGCGGGTGATTACCTGGTAGGTTTTAGCAGTGGAGATGGTATTGGAGTATACCTGAACGGTGAAGAGCAGGTATTGCATAATAACCCCGAGCGTGGCGGAACACAATCGGAAGTATTGTTGTTATCTCTTAAAGAAGGGAAGAACCAGTTAGTAGCCAAATACTACAACCGCTTTGCAAAGCAGGCAGTAGCGGGCATTAACCGCAATGTACCACAGGCAGTATATGTACAGCAGTTACCGGTGCACATAAAGGGCAACGGTAAAGTAGAAAGCTGTGTGATCAGGGAGGCGAACCCGGTTTCCGTACATCGTAATTTGCGGATGCCTAACCTGGCCCTGGTATTAGATTCAAAATAAAGATGGCAAATACATTTTTTAAATTCAAGCAGTTTACCGTTCACCAGGAACACTGCGCCATGAAAGTATGTACAGACGCCTGTATACAAGGCGCTTTCACGGCGCGGTACCTGGCAGATAATGAAATAACGGCGCCGGCTATACTGGATTTAGGCGCCGGTACCGGACTGCTGAGCCTTATGCTGGCACAAGAGGTAGACGCTGTAATAACCGCGGTGGAACTGGACGCCGGCGCAGCGCTTCAGGCCGTACAAAATTTTGATGATTCTCCCTGGGCGCACCGGTTAACCCTAACCCGGCAGGATATACGAAAAATGGATGGCACTGTGAAGTATGATTTTATTATCAGTAATCCGCCGTTTTATGAACATGCGCTGAAAAGCGGGCATGCAGGGAAAGACCAGGCTATGCATGCTACCAACCTGAGTTACCAGGAGCTGATCACGGCGGCGGATCAGCAGCTGGCCGCTTCCGGTGAGCTGTCGGTGTTGCTGCCTTATATGGCTTTTGAAGGTTTCAGGGGATTGGCACAGTTGGCCGGGCTTCACCTGAAGCAGGTGTTGTATATCCGGCAAAGCGTGACCCATGGGTATTTCCGGACCGTGGGTATTTTTTCCCGGAAGCCGGGGAATACGGTGGTGAGCGAGCTTGCCGTGTATGGTGCAGACCGGGTGTATACACCGGGGTTTGTGGAGTTGTTGCAGCCGTATTATTTGTACCTGTAACAGTACGGCTACAGTGAAATGACTTTTATGAAATGTTTTGGATGGTTTTAACACGAAAGCATTTTAATGTCTTTCAGGGCTTCATAAACAAATCAGCGCCAATAACCGGGGGTGAAAAAATATAATTATTTTATTGCTTCACCGGTTTTCCATAGATTCATTTATGAAGAAGATACTTTTTTACTCCCTGTTGTTTCCATTGGTGATTGCCTGTAACAAGCAAAGTACAAAAGCGATATCCCGTTTGCCTCAACCGGACCCCGTGATGATTGGAAATACCTATACTATTGTAACAGCGGCAAGCAGCATATACCTGGACTCCGGAACCGTATACAGACTGGGTTTAGCGCCATACGCCTCCTTCTTTAAATTTGACCGGAGCATAAAGAACGGTAACTTATACTATGAA
>NZ_DATMTE010000274.1:0-1661 GCF_035564935.1 Chitinophaga sp.
GAACTTTAGGATTTCATATAAAACCATTAGATCCTAGCATTCTTGTAGATTATGATTTTTGGGTTTATGGGCCAAACAGAAGCTGTTCCAATTTAGGAAGTCCTATCCGTTGTGCTACAACTAACCCTAATCTAGCTGGACAGACAAGTAATCATACAGGTATGTATGCAAGTACGACAGCTACTCAGGTTGGCCCTGGAGCTAATGGTGATGGTTATGTACGATGGCTGAATGTGACAGCAGGACAATCCTATTATATCGCTATCGACAGGCCGGTAGGAGACGGTGGTTTTGAACTGGAATGGATTGGTACAGCAACTTTTCCGGGAGCACCGCTAGCCAATGCTATTGGAGAAAGAAGAACCTGTAGCAATACACCCAATGTGGGATTGTTTGATCTTAATTCCTACAGAAGCCTTATTAATCCTGATCTCACAAATAATACAGTAACCTTTCATACCACATTAGCAGATGCTGTTGACGGGGTATCACCTTTGCCAAACATAATCAGTAACTCCCCAAATCCACAGCAAATTTTTGCAAGGGTCACTGATAATGTTACCAAATGTCACAGTATCGTTGATTTATCCCTGAGAGTCTATCCTATACCCACAGCCACAATAACGGCATCGACTGCTACAGCCTGTTTGGGCGAACAGGTATCATTTACGATTAACGGAACACCCAATGCCATAATCGATTTCACGGTCAATTCAGGCCCCACACGCACAGTAACTTTAAATGCAAGCGGAGTTCATACCTTTTCAGAGACTTATACAGGTCCGATTACTTGTAGTTTAGTAGAAGGAAGAATAGTAGATTCAAATAATATTGTTGTTTGTTCGCAGTTGCTCACAAGTCAGGCAACAGTTGGACCAACAGTTATTACCGCCGATATTACTACGGCAGACACATCAATCTGCTTAGGCAGCAGCCTTACCATCGACGTTCAGGGAACCCCTGGCACGGTGGTAACCTATACGGATCCAGCGGGTGTACAACAGACCGTAAACCTTGACACAGCGGGCAACGGTACGATAACGCTTCCTACGGGCACGCCTGTGGGCACCTATACCTATACGCTCGTGAAGGTGGCCACAACCGGCACGCCTCCGTGCGAGCAAAACGTTACGGATTCGGTAACCATCACGGTAAGACCGATCCCTACGGCAACAATCCATCCGGTAGACACCCACGTATGCCTTGGCAGCCCTTCCAGGGTAAGAATTACCGGAGAGGCTGGTGCTAGCGTCGACTATACGCTTGACGGTGTGGCCCAGACCCCTATCACAATTCCTGCCAGCGGTGAATACTTCATCCTTGAGGTACTTGCCACTGCAGGCATGCACGACTACGACCTCGTAAGGGTTACATCCGGTACAGTCCCATTCTGCACCCAGCCACAGACAGGCAGGGTTACCATCGAGGTTACTGATGCGCCAACTGCGACGATATCGACCGCTACCCCTGTGATCTGCGAAAACGGCAGCGGCACGGTGACCATCACCGGAACGCTCAACGCGGAAGTCACCTATACCGTAAACGCCGGCAGCCCGCAGACGGTTGTGCTGGCCACGCCTAGCACGTCCAACCCTGCCCTTGGCGAGGCGACGATAACCCGCACGCTTACCGCGAACACGACCTACGCCCTTGTGAGCGTT
>NZ_DATMTE010000275.1:0-2876 GCF_035564935.1 Chitinophaga sp.
GATCAATTTTGATTTTTTATAAGATTAAGGGAGATATAGCGAAAATATCCGCTCATATCTCCCTTAATCATTTATAAATCCAGAAAATAAAATCAGTGTAATCAGTAAAATCAGCGTAATCCTGTTCCAAGACAATTTCAACGCCGAAGGCGTTCATTTACTTTTCGGTGTGCGGGTGAACAGCACGCAGCCAAACGCCACCAGGGCGCCGGCAAGCGACAGGTATAGCCCCGCCTGCGGGTGCGGGCAATCGCCCAGTTCGCACCTGGAGTACAGTAACATATTCCTGAAAGTCCAGGCCAGCAGGAACCCTGCAATAAAGAGGTTGATCCTGGACACCCACTTATTTTTCACCAGGAAAATTACAATGGCCACCACTGAGAGGATAATAGACAAACGGCCAGGTTCACCATAGTTGGAACCGGTTCCGTTTACGCCGGTGAACACCAGGTGCCTGCTATCCACGTCTACGGCCGACCATGGTAAAAAAGCGCATACAATTACCAGCAACGCTGCCAGTATTCCAATAATAGCTGTCCTGGACATACTTTTCAATTTAGGGTGGCAAAGGTACTTTATTTTGCGCCCGGTTCACAATGCGTACGCAGATAATTCGTATATAAAGTAGATAAGTGCTCAAAAGTGCCCTGTCCTTCAGAGATGCTGTGGGTACGGTTTGGATACGCCATAAACTGGAATTGCTTATTATACCTGATCAGTTCATTCAGCAGCATTTCCGCGTTCTGGTAATGTACATTATCATCGCCGGTACCATGGATGTACAGCAGGTTGCCCTGCAGGTTTTTTGCATAAGTGATAGGCGATCCTTTTACAAAATCCTCCCTGTTTTCTTCCGGCAGGCCCATATAACGTTCCTGGTAGATGTTGTCATAAGTGAGCTGGTTGCCTACCGCGGCAATGGCAATGCCTGTTTTATAGATGTCGGGGTATTGGAACAGGAGGTTCAGCGTCATAGAGCCGCCGCCGCTCCAGCCCCAAACCGCCGTGCGCCGGGGATCGAGGAAAGGATATTTCTGCAGCAGCGCTTTGGCGCCCATGGCCTGGTCGCGCGCATTGATCAGCCCTACTTTGCGGTAGATGCATTTGCGCCAGGTACGGCCTTTGGGCAAAGGGGTTCCCCTGTTGTCCATGGATATATACACATATCCATCGGCGGCCATGTCGCCATCATAAAGGAAGTTGCGGCCGGCGCCGATTGCGTCCAGTGCAGTAGCCCCGGCGGGTTCGCCATATACATAAAATACGACGGGGTATTTTTTTGCAGGATCAAAGTTAGCGGGCTTGCTCATCCATCCGCTCATGGTAACGCCATCTACGGTAGTGATGTTGAAAAACTCCGGTTTATTAGGCCCCGATGCGCCTTTGGTGATGGCGTTCAACACCGTGTTGCCGTTGCTTTTATGCGAAGGCAGCTGGAGGTTTTCACTTACAGGATAAGTATAGGCATTACTGAACTCGTGGATGGCCCATGTGCCGTAAGGCGAAATTTTATATTCGTGGGAACCGGGTTCGTTGGCCGGGGTAATGCGTTCCGCCTTGCCGCCGGTCAGCGGCACCTTATACAAGTACTGCTGGGTAGGGTTTTCCGGTGATGCCAGGAAATAGATGGTATTAGCGGCTTCATCGATCTTGGCAATACTGATCACGTCATAATTGCCGGGTGTGAGTAAGGTGGCTTTACCATTTTCTGTTGAGATGTTATAGAGATGACGCCAGCCATCCTGTTCACTTACCCAGATAAAGGACCTGCTGTTACGGGTAAAATCCCATCCGGCGATGTTATCGTCATCCCAGCGGGATTTTACATCGATCCATGCGCTGTCTCTTTCTTCATAGAGCGGGCGTACTTTTCCGTTGCCTGCATCGCAAAGCATTATTTTGCTTTCATTCTGTTTGCGGTTCAGCTGCTGGATGATGAGGGTATTTTTACCGGGTACCCATTCCATACGGGGAATATAATGTTGCTGCTGATCGCCGGGAACCTGCATCCAGGTTGTTTTAGCAGTTTGTATATCTGCTACGCCAACACGGCAGGCAGAAGGGCTTTCTCCTGCTTTCGGGTATTCTACCGGTACGGTGAAAGCGTATATAGAATCGGTGTTATCGATCATGAGGAAGTCGCGGATCTTCGTGGCATCGATCTGCCAGTAGGCGATGCGCTTACTGTCGGGGCTCCAGCGGAAGCCGTCGCGGCAGCCGAACTCTTCTTCATAGGCCCAGTCGAAGGTACCATTGATGAAGCGGCGTGTGCCATCGGTGGTGATGGGTGTGATGGCGCCGGTAGAGAGGTCTTCCACGAAGATGTTATGCCCGCTTACGTACGCGGCTTTGGTTCCGTCGGGCGATAGCTTGGCAAACATGAGGGAGGAAGCGGGTTTATCTTTCCCCAGCTGCAGCAGCTTACCGGTGGCAATGTCCAGCAGCCAGTAATCACCGCGGGTTTCGTAGCGCCATACTTTTTTTGCATTGGTGTAAAGCAATACTTTCTTTTCATCTCCCGAAAAATAAAAATCTTTTAAAGCAAGGCTATGATAGGCGGCGGCAGGAATTTTAAGGGAAGGTTGTTCACCGGATAACGGGAAAGATTCAATACCGGCGGGTGTGGCTTTAAAATAAGACTTTCCGTCGGAGCTCCACCGGATGCCCTTTCCTGGCTGCGCTTGTGTGGGCAGATTATACAGCGCGATAAAAACAATGAGTAAAGTAAGTTTCTTCATTATGTAAGAATAATTTGCAATGGTAGCCAAATTATAATAGAAAAAGAATGAACAATATAGGGACGGTAGCGTTACCGGATAAAAAATCACCCTTTAGTTTGAAAAAAACAATTTCTTTTTTTCTATTTTTATGTCAGA
>NZ_DATMTE010000276.1:0-7043 GCF_035564935.1 Chitinophaga sp.
GATAGCATCTCTGTAACGGAAGATACCCCCGCCACTGGCAATGTGCTCACCAATGATACTGATCCTGAAGGCAATGCTCTCACCGCTTCACTGGTAACAGCGCCGGTAAACGGCACGGTAGTGCTGAACGCCGATGGCAGCTTTACTTATACGCCCAACGCCAACTACAGCGGGTCCGATAGCCTCATTTACCAGGTATGCGATAACGGTACGCCATCACTGTGCGACACGGCAACTTTGCTGCTTAATATCTCCGCTGTGAATCACGCACCTGTTGCGGTAAATGATAGTATTGCCGTAACAGAAGATATTGCTGCCACAGGCAACGTTCGTAGCAATGACAGCGACCGGGAAACGCCCACAGATTCCCTGATGGTATCGTTATTGACCGGCCCTGTTCATGGCACTGTAGTATTAAATAACGATGGAAGCTTCACCTATACGCCCAACGCCAACTACAGCGGCGCTGATAGCCTGATCTATAAATTATGCGACCCGGATAATCTTTGTGATACCGCCAAAGCGATATTCACTATTGCTGCGGCCAACGATGCACCGGTAGCAGTACCTGATAGCATCTCTGTAACGGAAGATACCCCCGCCACTGGCAATGTGCTTACCAATGATACCGATCCTGAAGGCAATGCCCTCACCGCTTCGCTGGTAACAGCGTCGGTAAACGGCACGGTAGTGCTGAACGCCGATGGCAGCTTTACTTATACACCCAATGCCAATTACAGCGGGCCCGATAGCCTCATTTACAAGGTATGCGATAACGGCACGCCGTCGCAGTGCGATACGGCGGCTGTACTGTTTAACATAGCTGCAGTAAACGACAGCCCGGTGGCGGTGAATGATTCTCTCACTACGCAACAGGGGGTACCGTTGAATGGCAATGTATTATTAAATGATACGGATACAGAAAATGGTGCTTTAACCGCTTCCGTGGTAGCCACTACTGCCAATGGTACACTTACACTCAGGGCAGATGGTACATTCAGCTACACTTCAGCTGCCGGCTTCACAGGAATGGACATGGCAACTTATAAGGTTTGTGATCCCGGCGGCGCCTGCGATACAGCATTACTGGTGATCACTGTAACCTCACCTCCGGAAGCACCGCTTATCGGCGCAGCCATGAGCGCTGTTGAACCAGTATTGCAACCTGATGGCAGCAGTTACAGAACTACTTTTACCATTAAGATAAAGAACTATGGCAATGTCCGTTTACAACAGGTAAGCGCTACCGATAACCTGGCCGCTGCTTTTACAACACCCGCAGGTTTCCGCGTGGTTAGCGCAGTGGCAAATGGCGGACTGCTCATCAACAAGGCGTTTAACGGTGCCGCCAACCAGCAGCTATTGCTGGCCGGCAGTGCGCTGGAAGCCGGTGAAACAGGTACCATCAGCCTGGTACTGGATATTATTCCCAATGGCAATTTTGGTCCTTTTAATAATAGTGTAACCGTTACCGGTACTTCGCCGGCGGGCGCCCTGGTGAGTGATGTTTCCAATAATGGCGCTGAAGCCGATCCTAACGGTAACGGCTCTCCGGCGGATAATGGGGAAGACCTGCCAACGCCGGTATCGCCAAAGGCCAACGTGGTAGCAGGTATTGCCAAAACGGTGAGTGAGCCGGTGCTGGAAATTAACGGTGATTATACTATTACCTATACACTGGTAGTGCAAAACCTGGGCAATGTGCCGGTTACAGACGTACAGGTAACCGATGATCTCTCCGCAGTATTTGCTCCTCCCATAACGTATAGCCTTATAGGTGATATTATTGCTACAGGTGGTTTGCTGGCTAACAACACGTTCAATGGCAGCAATAATATTGATCTGCTGGCGGCTGGCAGCAACCTCGCAGTGGGCGCCGCCGATACGATCCGTTTTGTGGTAAGGATAACACCTAATAAACAATCAGGCACCTTCAATAACAGCGCCTTCCTGAAAGGCTCCGGTGGCGGAGTGGCGGTCAGTGACCAATCGACCAATGGCTTACAGGCCGATCCGGATGGAAACGGCGTACCTGATGAAAGCGTGGCAACTCCTGTAACGCTGAACCCTACACGCTTACATATTCCGGGAGGATTTTCTCCGAATGGAGATGGAAGGAACGACCGGTTTGTTATCGGCAACGCCGGAAATGATAAGATTTCCCTGGAAATGTATAACCGCTGGGGAAATGCGGTGTATAAAAACACTGATTATAAGAACAACTGGGATGGCAGAAGTAACCAGGGCGTACATCCGGGAGATGTAGTACCTGATGGAACCTATTATTATATTATTACAGTAAATGGGAACGACCGCATTGCGGGCTTCATTACAATAATGCGTTAGTTATGAAAAGAATTATTATAGCGCTGGTATTTTTTGTTTCATCGTATCTGCAGGTAAATGCCCAGCAGGAGCCCATGTATACACAATACATGTTTAATATGATGGCCGTTAACCCCGGGTATGCCGGCAGCCGGGGTATTTTGAGCGCTACCGCATTGTACCGGCGGCAATGGGCCGGAATGGACGGTGCGCCGGAAACCGGCAGCATCGCCTTCGACATGGCTACGCGCAATGAAAAAGTGGGACTCGGTATCCAGGCTTATCACGATAAGATAGGGATCACCAATACCAGCGGTTTTTATGCTACCTATGCCTACCGTATCCGCTTCAGGAACTCGGGTACGCTGGCCGTTGGATTACAGGGTGGCTTCAGTAACTATAAGGCAGACCTCACGAAGGTGGACCTGATTGAAGGCGGCGATCCCGCATTTGCACAGAATATAAATGCGATCCTTCCCGCTTTTGGGTCGGGTATTTATTACAATACCGACCGGTTCTATGCAGGGTTCTCTATTCCCAACCTGGTGCAGAGCAAACTGCGGAAAGACCAGCTGTATTACGAAGCAGACGTACTGTCAAAAAAATACATGCACTTCTTTTTTGTTGCCGGATACGTGTTTGACCTGGGTGAATCCTTTAAGCTGAAACCATCTACCCTGGTAAAGGCAGTAAAAGGTGCGCCGGTACAGGTGGATATTAACGCGAATCTCTGGATCAAAGACCTTGTTTCATTTGGCGCTTCTTATCGTACAGGCGACGCCGTAGCGGGGATGTTCGAGGTACAGGTAACCAACCAGCTGCGGATAGGCTACGCGTATGATCACTCTATTACCAACCTGGTAAAGTATAACCAGGGAACACATGAAGTGATGCTGAGATATGAATTTGGATGTGAGAAGGGCAAGATATTATCTCCCCGTTATTTTTAAATCCTACAATGATGAAGTGTTTTTACTACCTCTTTATATTATTACTACCGGTTATGACGTATAGCCAGCAGCGTTATCCAATGAATGCCGCCGGAAAAGCATATGCAGCAATGAAGTATGCAGACGCCATTTTCTATTATAAAAAGGCGCTTAAAAAGGATTCGCTCAACAGCGTTGCGATGGCGCACCTGGCAGAAAGTTATCTTAAAACACAACAGTATTCAGCCGCGCTGAAATGGTATGAGAAAGCGTTGAAACAGCCAGCGGCAGATACGTTTGGTTATTACCGGTATGCACAGTTACTGGCCATGGATGGCCGTTACCGGGAAGCGGCAGCAGCTTACCGTCAATGCCGGGATAAGGGTTGGGGAGATGAACACCTGTCTGCCACTATCGCGTTATACGAACAAGGCGCCGCTGCATTACTGAAGGATACCGCTGCTGTGAAAATGGAGCTGCTGAATATCAATAGCGGCTATGCTGATTTCTGCCCGGTATTTCACCGTTATGGCTTATTGTTCCTTTCCGACCGGCCCGTAACAAGGGCATTCAGAAGGATTTCCGGATGGAATGGCGGCAGTTTCCTCACCTTATACCAGGTGGCAGATACCGCTAATGTAAGGAATGCAGCGCTTCGTACGCCGGAACTCGCAGCAAGACTGAGCTATGCACCCCGCGATGTACACAATACTGATAACAGCCGTAACAGCAGTAACGACAGCCGTAAGATAGGCGCAAACCCACAGCTTAATTTTGTGCCTGTTCCGAACCAGTTGTCCGCAAAACTGGTAACGCCGTACGACCTGCGTATGGAGAACCACTATCATACAGGCCCCATAGCTTTTAATAAAAAACAGGATACCTTGTTCCTTACCCGTAATCAGCCCGGGTGGAATGGCGCCGATGTAAACCGGCTGCAGCTCGATGTTTTCGTAGCCAGGCGCGACCATTGGGAACTATTACCCTCATTGCCCTTTAACAGCGCCAGCTACAGCACGGGGCAGCCTGCTTTGCACCCGGATGGACATGTTTTGTTTTTTGCTTCTGATATGCCGGGAGGATTTGGAGGAAAAGATATTTATTATGTGATGAGAACAGACAGCGGATGGGGAACACCCGTAAATGCGGGCCCAAATGTGAATACCGCCGGTGATGAAATGTTTCCATATGTAGCGGCAACCGGCCGTCTTTACTTTTCATCGGACCGCTGGCCGGGTTTAGGCGGACTGGATATTTTCAGTGTGCAGCTGGGTACCGGGTACCAGGCAGTGGGCGCACCGGAAAACGCCGGAGCGCCGGTGAACAGTTCCCGTAACGACTTTGGCATGCTGTTGTATGACCAGGGCCGTAAAGGGTTTATCAGCTCAGACCGGCGCGGCAATGATGATATCTATGGATTTAGTCTTTCTTCACCAATTTCACCTTCTTCACTTTCGGCCTGGATTCATCACCCAGCAAGACAGCCCAGGGGGTCATCTCTTCAATATTCTGACAAATAATTTTAATGATGGCAATAGTAGGAATGGCGAGGAACATACCCGGAATGCCCCATAACATATTGCCGAGCACCACGCCCACAATGGTCACCAGTGCGTTGATCTTTACCTTGGATCCCACGATGCTGGGGAACAGGATGTTGCTGTCGAACACATGAATGAGGAACAGGGCAATACCAGCCTGCAATGCCTGGACAGGCGTGCCCGTAGCCAGGGTGACCAGGATAATGAGAATGGCTGCGGTTAAAATACCCACATATGGAATGATATTAAAGATGGCTGCCATTACGCCCAGCAGGATAGCGTATTTGATGCCGAGGATAAAGAACAGCGTAGTATTGAGAACAGCTACCACCACCATTTCTATCATCAATCCACCCACATAGCTTTTAATGATGGTGCGGGTGCTGGCAATAACGGTGAGCAGTTTTTCGCGGTGCTGTTCCTGGAAGATCTTTATCAGGAAAGATACCAGTAACCTCCGGTAGAAGAGAATAAAAAAAGCATACAGGAATACAAACACTACAAAGATCAGCAGGGAAGAAAGCGACAGGAATGTTTGGCTGATGAAGCTGGTGGCGGTGCCGAGGGTGCCCATTACGCCTTTTTCTACGTAACTCATCTGGGTACTGGAATCAATATGGAATTTGGTGTTCACCCAATCCTGTGTGGAGTCGATCACCAGCATCAGTTTCTGTTCCAGCTGGGGAAAGTCGGAGATGAAGGCCTCCATTTGTTTGGCCAGCAGGAGCATCACCAGTACAATACCTATAATAAACAGCAATACGGCTATGATAGCTGCCGGTCCCCGCGGGATACGCCATTTTTCCAGTTGGTGAACCACCGGTAGCAACATGATGGCAATAAGCATGGCAAACATAAGCGGCACAATAATACCGCTGCCTACATGAGCAATGTAAATAATAAGGATGATGGAAAAAAGGGTAAAAGTGAGACGCGCAGTAAACGGCAGTTTGATCTCGTTCATAGAGGTAGTGCTTTTATCAAAGATATTAAAAATCAAAGTGTATAACATTAGAAGGTGATTATACCTTTGTTACATCGAAAAGGTTGCAGTTCCGCACTGCTTTCGTTATTTTAGGGCATGCCTGAAAAAATTTATCACTTATGAAAAAATTGTTTACCCTTTTACTGCTTGTTTGCGGCAGTGTTTCCCTTTCCTTTGCAAAACCCTTGCCGGCGGATACGCTTCCGGTACGCGGTTTTTGTATAGCCGCGCCCAGGGCGGAAGGACTGGCCCCTTTCCTCAGATTTATTGATACGGAGCTGGCGCCGCGGCATATCAACACATTGGTATTACGTGTTGATTTTAATTACCAGTTTAAATCACACCCTGAGCTGCGCGATGCGGGCGCTTTAACGGAGCAGCAGGTAAAGCAGCTGGTGCAAACCTGCCGTAAGCACAACATCCGCCTGATACCGCAGATCAATTTGCTGGGGCATCAGTCGTGGGCAGGTACTACAGCTAACCTGTTGAAGGTATACCCTGATTTTGATGAAACGCCATGGGTGAAGATGCCGGCAAACTATGTATGGCCTAATGCCGACCGGCTGTATTGCAAAAGTTATTGCCCGTTGCATCCGGGGGTACATAAAATTGTTTTTGAGCTGGTAGATGAGATCTGTGATGCGTTTGAAAGCAATGCCTTTCATGCGGGTATGGATGAGGTGTTTTACATCGGGGAAGATAAATGCCCCCGTTGTGGTGGCCGCGATAAGGCGGAATTATTTGCCGGGGAAGTATGGACGATCCGCAATCACCTGGCGGGAAAGGGCCGTGAGTTATGGATATGGGGCGACCGGTTGCTGGATGGCAAGCTTACCGGTTTGGGTGAGTGGGAGGCGAGTATGAACAATACACACCGTGCGGTAGACTTGGTTCCAAAAGATGTGATCATCTGCGACTGGCATTATGAGCGGCCTGATAAAACACCGGTGTACCTGGCAATGAAGGGACTTTCGGTAATTACCTGTCCGTGGAGAATGCCCGCTAATGCACAGCAGCAACTGAAAGATATGTATGATTACCGTGCCAGCGCCACCAAAGAAATGAAGCCCCGTTTCCGCGGAATGATGCAAACGGTGTGGTCTGACGCTGCAGGGTTCCTCAATGAGTTTTATGGAACAGGCAAGCCGCCGAAAGATGCAGTGAATACAAGCGCCAATTGTTTCCGGGCTATATTTACAAAATAGCAAGGGAGGGATGCATTAAAAATAATCCATTGTATAAACGAAAAATCTCTTCGCCGGT
>NZ_DATMTE010000277.1:0-1843 GCF_035564935.1 Chitinophaga sp.
GATAAACTGTTTTTGCCGAATATAGATGAAAGCTCTGTTGATGGGATGCTGGCGCTGGAAGCAAAGCACCCGGATCACATTTACGCCATGATGGGCATACATCCCTGTTATGTAAAAGAAGCCGTGGATGAGCAGCTGGACTTCGTAAGTGCCTGGCTGCAACAGCGCCCGTTCAACGCCATCGGCGAAATAGGGCTGGACTTTTACTGGGATAAATCCCTGCTGATCCAGCAATACAAAGCCTTCCAGGAGCAGCTGATACTGTCGAGGGAGTATAACCTGCCCGTATCCATTCACAGCCGGGAAGCCACACGGGAATGTATCAACGAAGTAAAGGCATTACAGGACGGTCGCCTGAGCGGGGTATTCCACTGCTTTTCAGGCACCCTGGACGAAGCAAAGGAAATCATTGACCTGGGTTTTTACCTCGGCATTGGCGGTGTGGTTACATTCAAAAAGTCGGGGCTCGGCAAACTCCTGGAAGAAATAGACCTGGCACACATCGTAATGGAAACAGACGCACCTTACCTGGCGCCGGTTCCTTATCGCGGTAAACGTAATGAAAGCGCCTACCTTCCACTGGCAGGAGAAAAGGTGGCAGATATAAAAAATCTAAAAATAGAAGAGGTTGCAGCTATAACAAGCAGCAATGCCCGGAAATTATTCAAAATGCTCTAACTGTTTAGTGAATACCTTTGCAGGCAATGGCTACTAGCACAATGAGTAAAATTCTGATAATTTACACGGGCGGTACTGTAGGTATGATCTATGACGATAAAACCAAAGCACTGCGCCCGATCGGCTTCAACGAAATAAGGAACAATTTGCCGGAACTATACCGGATGGGCATTGACTTTTATGTGTACGCATTTAATCCGCCTATAGATTCATCAGACATGCAGCCGGAGATATGGGTGGAACTGGCCAGTATTATTGAAGACCGCTACGACCGCTACGACGGGTTTGTAATCCTCCATGGGTCTGATACAATGGCTTTCACTGCCTCCGCCCTCAGCTTTATGCTGGAAAATCTCTCCAAACCTGTTATCCTGACCGGCTCACAGCTTCCCATCGGGAAAATACGTACCGATGCCAAAGAGAATATCATCACGGCCATGGAAATAGCCTGCAGCAGGCATAACGGCACTACTGTTTCTATGGTACCGGAGGTATGTATTTATTTCGACTTTTCCCTGTTCAGAGGCAACCGCTCAAAAAAGTATAATGCGGAAAAATTTGAGGCTTTCTATACCATGAACTATCCGCAGCTTGCAGAAGCAGGCATCGATATTAAGTTCAAGCACCAGTTTATTTTACCGCCCCCCACACAACCATTGAAGGTGCATAAAGAACTGGAAACAAATATTACCGTACTGAAGTTGTTCCCGGGTATTACCAGGAAGGCCGTAGAAGCTATACTGAGCGTATCCGGCTTAAAAGGAGTGATCATGGAAACCTTTGGCAGTGGTAATACCAACACACAACCCTGGTTTATTGAGAGTATTAAAAAGGTGATTGACAACGGCGCTATTGTAGTAGACATCACCCAATGTGACGGAGGCTCTGTGGAACTGGGGAAATATGAGACCAGCCAACACCTGATGGAAATTGGAGTGGTGAGCGGACATGATATGACCTTTGAAGCAGCAGTGACCAAACTGATGTTTGTACTGGGCCAGGGGCTCTCTGTCGGCGATGCCAAGAAAATGCTGGAAACATCGCTGCGGGGCGAACTAACGCCTATTGAAGTATATTAAATATCTTATTCACAGAAGTTTATAAAAGCGGGGGAACATTTATTTGTAGCTCCCGCTTTTTTTTATCTTGAATATTTACGGTAAAT
>NZ_DATMTE010000278.1:0-9267 GCF_035564935.1 Chitinophaga sp.
AAAAGATACCGGATGAAGATGTAAGGCAGTTTTCTATTTTTTATGATAGATATAGTGCTGCAGTATATAATACCGCTATGGTTTTTACCAAGGGGGATCAGTCACTATGTGAAGATATCGTGCAGCTTGTTTTTATGCGTATGTGGGAAACCCGCACACAGTTGGGAACATTAAAGAAACCGGAGAATTACCTGTATATACTTGCCCGGAATATTATTTTCGACACCTTTAAAGCGCGTGCACGCCAACTACATCACCAGCTACAGCTGGGCGAATTGCTTCACGACGGCCCTGATTCACCTATTAAGATCCTGGCTGCGAAAGAATATGCAGGAATTTTGAAACAAGCGGTAGAATCCCTTCCCTCACAGCAACGTATTATATTTCAACTGGCAAAAGAGTCGGGCATTTCCCATGCCGAAATCGCAGAAAGAATGGAGATCAGTATCCAGACTGTGCGAACCCATCTGAAATTGGCTACCAGGGCAGTTCGCCACTATGTAGTGGTCCATATAGAAGACCCCGAAGTTTTAATGATTTTGTTGGTGTTGTTGATGCAATAATAGTCAACACAGATTTTTTTCAATTCAACTACCCACTTTTGGCGTGGCGGTCGTCTTTATATTGTATCGCTTAAAAACTGTTTATGGATGAGATTCATTTCCAATCCTTACTGGATAAATACCGTAAGAACGAAATTTCCGCAGGCGAGTTGTCAGAATTTACAGAAGCCGTAGGTACGGGCGCTTACGATGAAACCATGAAAGCGTCTATCCAGGGTTCCCTCGAATCAACGGCCCAGCAGTGGGATGAAACGCGGCAACAGTTTGTGTTGAAAGAAATACTCCGGCAGATTGAGGCAGAAACGCCTGTGAAACGGCTCCTGCCGAAACGGCGGAAATGGTTGTCTGTTGCGGCTGCCGTACTTACTATGCTGGCTATCGGCTGGTACACCGTTAACAGGTTAAAAACAAAGCCGGCCCATGAAGAACAGATCGCTGTTCAGGACATTACCCCTGGTGGCCCCGGCGCAGTGCTGATATTGGCAAACGGTAATAAAGTGGTGCTGGATACTGCAGGCAACGGAACAGTGGCTTCGCAGGCGGGTGTTGACATAGTACTGAACAACGGGGGCCTGGCCTATGCACATGCCACGTCCGGAGAGGTGGATGCAGCAGCGCTGAATACTGTTCTTACTCCACGGGGAAGACAGTTCTCCATTGTTTTACCGGATGGTTCAAAGGTTTGGATTAACGCAGAGTCTTCACTCCGTTTTCCAGTTCGCTTTTCGGAAAAGGAACGCCGGGTGCAGCTGACAGGAGAGGCTTATTTTGAAGTCGCGGAAAATCCATCCAAACCGTTCAGGGTATTGGTTAATGATAAAACCCAGGTACTGGTATTAGGTACTTCTTTTAATATAAACGCTTACGGTGATCAGCCACTGGTGAAAGCAACGCTGGTAACAGGTAAGGTAAATATCCGTAGCGGGAAGGCCGAAGCTATTCTGGTACCAGGGCAGGAAGCCAGTATAGCCGGCGATATTACGGTTACTGATCATGCAGATATCAATAAAGCTATTGCCTGGAAAAACGGCGCTTTTGATTTCAATAATGTAACTATAGAAGAATTAGCTACACAGCTGGAGCGCTGGTACGATATAGAGGTGACCTATGATCATCATATTTCACAGGTGCCGTTTGGCGGTAAAATAAGCCGGAAGGTCAGCCTTAAAACACTGGTCAGGTTAATGGACGGTACAGGGCTTAATTTCCGCCTTGCAGAAGGCCGTAAGCTGATAATAACAGAAAGAAAATAAATTCAGATAAAATTATATATGTAAGAAAGAAGGCCAACCAAAAGAAAAACCAGAAGTGATTGGAGCCACTTCCGGTTTAAAGCTTAGTTATTAAAGAGCGTGCCGCTCAATTTATCAACCAAACACCTGCAAATTATGCAAAAAACTGCTTATCAGCTAAGCATTTTCGGCGCGTGCCATATGGCGGCGGTCCGGAAAAAAAAGATTATCAACCAAACATTGCTGGTAATGAAACTAACCATTCTCCTTTTAACAGGAGCCCTTCTACAGGTGTCTGCATCCGGGCTGGCGCAATCGGTTACTTTTTCTGCTAAAAAGGTACCACTGATAAAAGCCCTCAACGCGCTGGAACAACAGACGGGCTACTACGCTTTTTTCAAGAGCCGCGAAATTCAGCGGATGACGGAAACCAGCAGTATCACCATTGCTGCGAAGAATATGCCGCTTAAGCAATTTCTGGAAGAGCTGCTTAAAGAAACGCCGCTCACCTATGAGCTGGATGATAATACCATCGCATTACAGATGAAAGATCCGAAACCGGTAGAGGCAAAGAAGGAAGTAACAGCCACCACCACTTCTATTTCCGGCCAGGTAACGGATATTGACGGAAACCCGCTCCCGGGAGCAACAATAATGGTATCGAAAACAACGATTGCTACTTCCACTGACGGGCAAGGACGTTTTCTGTTGAATAATATACCGGAGAATGCCGGCATTGTCATATCATCTATCGGTTATATGCCAATGGGGCTTCGACTGTCGGCCAATAATACTATCATGTCGGATCCGGTACCTATTACTACAGGCAATGCCCAACCTGATCAAACCGAAGGCAATGCCCAAAGCAATTTTCGCATGCTGCCTTCGGGTGTGGTAAATGTGCGTTTAGCCAGGCTGATCAAAGGCCTTGAGGGCGTAGTGGTAACAGGACTTTTCCAGCGTTCGGGCAATAATTTTACCGGCGCATCGAAAACAATTTCTGGTGCAGAACTGAAAAAGGTGAGTGCCAATAATGTATTCGCAGCTGTATCTGCACTTGATCCTTCTCTCAGGATTGTGCCCAATAATGTGGCCGGTGGCAACATTAACCAGCTTCCTGAAATCCAGATGCGCGGGCAGAATTCATTTCCCAATCTCACCGGTGAGCTTTCTGCCAATCCTAATGCCCCTTTATTTATTCTTGATGGATTTGAAGTAACGCTTCAGCGTATCGTGGACCTGGACATGAACCTAATCAATAGTATCACTTTGCTGAAAGATGCATCTGCCACCGCCATTTACGGATCCCGCGGGGCAAACGGCGTAATGGTGGTTACTACTGTTACTCCAAAACCAGGCAGGATACAGATAACATTCAACAATGATTTCCGGTTTACGACTCCTGACCTGTCTGTGTATCATCTTTTAGACGCTGCGGAAAAACTTAATTTTGAGCAGCGGGCGGGGGTTTATACTTCCTCAAGTTCGCAGGCTCAGCACAAGCTGAATGTGCTTCGCAATGAAAGGTATAAAGCCATGAAAAGCGGCGTGAATACCGATTGGCTCAGGATCCCGGTTCAGGATGGCATCAGTAACCGCAGCTCATTATATCTGCAGGGCGGAGACCAATCGATCCGCTATGGATTGCAGTTTTCCGCCGATCTGCAATCAGGTGTAATGAAAGGACAGGACCGGAAAAATTATTCCGGGCAGTTTGATCTTAATTATGTAGTCAATAAACTGCAGTTCAAAAACTCTATCCGTATCTTCCAGAATAAGTCAAACGAATCTCCTTACGGCAACTTCAGAGAATATGTAACAATGAATCCTTATTGGGCGCCTTATGATGAGAAAGGGAAACCAAAACAAATGCTGGAGGATCTGCTGATAAATTACACTAATTACAAGCAAACGAATCCCGCGTATGATGCCAGTCTTCATTCTGTGAACAGCAACCAGTACTTTGGTATTTCCAATAACTTCCAGATGCGTTATACACCGGTACCATTCCTGTACCTGGAAACAAGCCTGAGTCTTAATAAACAGAATGCCTCCGGAGACCAGTTTTATTCCGCCCAGGATTCCCGTTTTGCAGAGATAACGGACCTCAGCAGAAAGGGAAGTTATACTGTAAGAAATGAAAATAGTTTTAACTATGAGAGCCTGACCACCGCTAATCTCAATATCTCACGTGGACCTCACCAATTGTTTTCAATGCTTGGGTTTAATGTTTCCAGCAGTAATAGCAGCTATTATTCCGTGGTAACGGAGGGCTTTCCTTTTGACAAGCTGGATAACCTGTTGTTTGCGGCACAATACGAAACGAACGGGCGACCAACTGGTGATGAGAGCACTATCAGGAGAGTGGGTGTGGTGTACAGTGGAAGTTATAGTTATGACAACCGCTTCCTGGCCGATGTTTCCGCCCGCCGGGACGGATCATCACAATACGGAACGGAAAAGAAATTTGGAACATTCTGGTCGGCCGGTATTGGCTGGAATATCCATAATGAAGCATTTTTCAATAAAAGCAGCCTGGTGAACAGGCTTAAACTGAGGGCCAGTTATGGTTCTACCGGTTCACTCAATATTCCGGCTTACAGCGCCCAATCCCGGTATAACTTTGGTGCGAATACCAGCTATTTCGGAGAACTGGGAGCGGTCCTCATTGGGTTGGGTAATGAGTTCCTCAGCTGGCAGAATGTGTATAAGGCGAATGTTGGTATGGATGCCGTATTGTTAAGAGAGAAACTGGATCTCCGGCTTGACCTGTATCGTGAGAATACCAAAAACTCGCTGACGCAGATCACCCTTGCCCCCTCCACGGGCTTCAGCAGTTATGCAGAGAACTTAGGCCAGATACAGAATACAGGGATCGAATTCTCTGTAAGGTATAAAATCCTGGAGAAGCGCGCTAAGGGACTTTTATGGTCAGTGAATGTAAATGGATTCACCAATAAAAATATCCTGAAAGAATTATCCAATAAACTCAAGGCTTCCAATAATAAACTCAACGTGGCTAATACTGATCAGGTCACTCCCAATATACAGTTTGAAGAAGGGGAATCAATTAACACCATTTATGCGGTTCGCTCGCTGGGTGTCGACCCGGCAACCGGTTCGGAAGTCTATCTTACAAAAGACGGAAAGAGAACTTTCACCTGGGACGCAGCAGATAAAGTACCGGTGGGCATTAATCAGCCTAAATGGAATGGTAATTTCGGTACCAACTTTATGCTGAAGGGCTTTGAGGTCAACCTGATCTTCAATTACCAATGTGGTGGCCAGCTCTATAATCAAACACTGATAGACCGTGTTGAATCAGTGGATCCCGCGTTTAACGTAGACCGGAGGGCATATGATCTCGGCTGGTCCGGCCCTGGAGATGTAAGTCCATATACACGTATTGGTGTTTCCACCCAGCCTACGCGCCTGACCTCCCGTTTTGTTCAAAACGATAACAACCTGACGCTTAGTTCAGCCTCCTTCGGATATAACTTTTACAGGAGTCCGTTTATAAAAAAACTTGGTATGCGGAGTTTACAGGTGACAGCCATCACCAATGACTTTTTCCGTGCAAGCAGTATTCAGATAGAACGTGGTACCAGCAATCCATTTGCCCGTACCTATTCCCTTTCACTCAGAGCCGGTTTTTAAATTATGAATATGAAAAAGAGTTTGACTATAATAATATGCCTGGTCGCATCTTTGGGGTTCAGCAGCTGTAAAAAATTCCTGGATGTAAAGCCTAAATCCGTTATTTCGGAAAATCAGCTGTTCGCCTCTGAGATTGGTTTCCAACAGGCGCTTACCGGCGTATATTCCCAACTGGCGAGCCGGGCATTATATGGCGATAACCTGTCAATGGGATTTGTGTCAGCATTAGCACAAAACTACGCAGTGTCTGGCGCCGGCGCCCCATTTGTTCAAACACGGGCATTGAATTTTTCATCTGCAGAGGTAATTCGATATACCAACAATATCTGGGATACAGCATATGCTGCCATCGCCGGTATAAATAAGATCCTTGTCAGCACCGAAAAAAGGAAAGATGTTCTCTCTGCTACAAGCTATGCGCTTATACGGGGAGAGGCGCTTGGACTCAGGGCATTCCTTCACTTTGAAGTATTGCGGATGTTTGGTCCTGAGTATACCGCAGGCGCAGCGATTAAGGCCATCCCCTATAAAACTACCGTTGACCAATATGCAAAAATACCTTCCGTTACGTCAGAAGTAGTGACACTGGCACTCGCAGATCTTAGCGAGGCGACAGATCTGATGAAAGATGTTGATCCTGTTTTATCGGGCTCACAGAACAGGCGCATCAGGATGAACTATTTTGCTGTAAAGGCCCTGGAGGCAAGGATCCGCATCTACGCAGGAGATAAACAGGGAGCTTTTCAGGCTGCTTCCCTGGTAGTGAACTCCGGTAAGTTCCCGTTTGTAACCCCTTATGCCGCTTCATCCACTGCAGGTTACCGGGATCGCCTTTATATTGATGAAGAGATATTTTGTATCCGTGTGCGTGATATAAAGAACTGGGCGGAACAGCAATATTTCCGCTTTAACGGAAGCGCCAACCAGAAGCTGACAAGAAGTACAGCTAACTTTAACACACTTTATGAAACGGCAGCAGGCGGCGCCACCGACTTCAGATTTCTTTACCGCATTGAACAGGACGGAGGCGTCCCCTTTCCTTCTAAATTCTGGCAGACATATCAGTTTAATACACTGGATTCAGACAGACTGGATCAGCATGTACCAGCCATCCGTTTATCTGAAATGTACTACATCATGGCGGAAGCGGCCGTCACACCGGAAGAAGGCGCCGGGTATCTGAATATAGTGCGGAAAAACAGGGCGCTACCTGAGCTAGAGGCAGGTACCATTACCCAGCAAATACTGGAGAAAGAAATCACTAAAGAGTATCAGAAGGAGTTTTACGCGGAAGGGCAGTTATTCTTTTACTATAAACGGAAAAAGATAACCAAAATGCTGTTTATGACCACTGAGATTCCGCTCAGTAAGTATGTGCTCCCTATACCTGAGTCTGAACTGGAATTTAATCCTAACTACAACTGATAAATCCTGTTTTATGAAGTACTTGTTATTTCTCACCATATTGTTTCTGATGGTAGCCTGTAAAAAGGAGATTGTATCAACCTATAAAGGTCCCGACGGGATTACATTTTATTTAAATGAATATGAAGCAGACAGCCTCAGTTACTCCTTTGCGTATTCCCCCGTTCCCAAAAACAGGGATACCGTTTTTCTTAAAATGCGTGTGGTAGGTGCGGCAGCTGACCATCCCCGGGTTATTTCCGTAACAGCGGGTGCGGGATCAACGGCCAGGCAGGGCAAAGACTACGAGCTGCCGGAAATTACATTGCCGGCCGGCGCTTTAACTGTGCAGTATCCAGTGGTACTGCTGAATTCACCGGAGATGACTACCACCACTTTCCGGCTTATTGCCCAGGTTGCACCGGGTAAGGATTTTCAGGTAGGCGCTACGGGGCGTGAGATCGGAGAAACAACCAGCCTCGAAAAAATTATCATTGACGTGAGTAACAAGATCATTAAACCTTCTTATTGGGACGAGGTGGAAAGTGCATTCGGAGCATTCAGTGAGCGTAAGTTCAGGTTTATGGTGCAGATTACTGGCCTTTCTGATTTTTCTTACGATGCAATCGGTGTGGATGGGTATTATAATTTGCCGGTTAAATTACAAAATGCCCTTGCTGAATACGAAGCCGTCAATGGGCCAATGATAGATGAATCCGGTAATGTGGTCACCTTTTAGTTCAATTCAAAATTAAATTCATGCGTAAATATATATTCAGAGCATTCCTCGCAATATTGGCGCTGGCCTGGGCTTCCTGTCAAAAGGATAATCAGGGGTTTGTCTATGATAAACTAAACACGGTTTCTATCAAAACAGCTGATTCTTCATTTGTGATAACACAACTGGATACACTTAGTATTCAAACACAACTGACAGAATCTATGCCTTCAGGGGATAGTTATACTTATGAGTGGAAGGCCTATATGGTAGGAGAAGATGCCGTGATAATATCTGATAAGAAAGACCTGAAAGTGGCAGTTAATCTGCCACCAGGCTCATATGACCTGATATATACCGTAACAAGTGTGAAGACGGGTATATCTTCTTTTATGTTGTATCCGCTTACTGTAAACGGAGCATTTTATGAGGGTTGGCTGTTGGCTGCAAACCAGGACGGGAAGGCCCGGTTGTCTTTTATCCGGGCAAACGATTCCGTGTTCTTTTCTCCGGCGGAAGATGTGAATAAGACCACTTACCCGGGAAAGGCTCTGGGGGTCAGTGCCGGTATTACCAGTATTTATGCAAATCTTGCGCTGGTGATGTTTTTTACAGATCAGGGTGTTTACAGGTTCAATGCCGACGATTTTATTCAGAATGGTGCTACCGCAGATATCTTTCCGGAGCCGAAGCAATTTACTGCTTCATGCGCGTATGCCTTGAATAAAATACCCTACGATCAGTATATTGTCGCTGACGGAGGACTGTATGCAGGCATCGGACCTTTGTTTTATCCACAGGATGTATTGAAGCCTTATTCTGAAAGGCTAACAGGTGATTATACCCTTTTCCCGGTTGTGATAAATTCCGCCACTTCTATCACTTTATTTTATGATAATAAGTACAGGCGATTTATGTCTGTTCCGCTGGGCGGCAGAATGTTGACTCCTGTATCTGCGAGTCCGGGCGGTAGTTTCAATATGGCTGATGTTGGAAAGAAGATGATTGGCTGGAGCTATGGAACGCAGTCTGTAATTTCATCTGATGAAATCTACTTTATTATGCAGGATGATGCAGGTATCCGCTATCTGTACTCGCTTACCGGGGCAACGCCGGAATTAAACCAGCGGATCGGCAATAGTCCGGACATAGAGAAAGCCTCCGCTTTTGCTGCCTCGGGGGTTGTAAAGCATCTTTACTATGCTGCAGATAATAAAATCTATCTCTATGATATACTGGCGAATTCTTCGAAAATGGTATACACGTTTCCCGATGGCGTAAAAATAAAAGACCTGAAAATGTTGCCCCTTACCAGCAAAAGAATTGTGGTGGCAACTAACACAGGAATTGCGGGGGAAGTATATTATTTCGACCTGGATAATCTGGGAGATATTATTAATCACACCTATGTTAAGAAATTCACCGGGTTTGGTGAGATTATAAATCTCAGCTACAGATCAGCTAACTGAGACAGGCAATAATTTTTTCATTTACTATTATTAACTAAAAGTATGAACAGCAATAGACTATTTTTTTTCCTTGGTTTTATATTATTTTCTCTGACCGTGTCCGGGCAGCAGGTGAAAAATGCAAAGTATACCTTAACCGGTAATATTGAAGACCTGGTAAGTAAGGCCGGGTATGCCAAAGGGAGAAACTTTACAGCAGGGTATGTTTACCTTTCAGGAATAGT
>NZ_DATMTE010000279.1:0-2430 GCF_035564935.1 Chitinophaga sp.
TATCAATTTTCATCAGTGTTTGTTTCCCTCAAGTTAACCATCCTTTCATACTGTTGCTATTGCAAACTTTCAGCGGCTGTTACCGGCTAGTTGTAATGATGCAATGGTTATTAGATCCGTAGGCATTTTCATAGATTGCTGCGTATCTATAAATCCGGTAAATCCTGGTTCAGAGGCTTGTTTGTATGACCAATTCTTCTTTTCCTTATATGTACTGAAGTACCCCGGCTGTAATTAGTTTTCCGGTTGTTTGTATCTTTGACGAATATTTAGTATGTTTTGTGTGGGGGCTGTATTCATGTAATATAACCCCATTCGAAGAAGACCATTACAGGGAAAATCGTTATAAATTTATGGCAACGAGGACAGTTGTACACAAAGAAATTATTATAAAAGGCCGGGTGCAGGGAGTAGGATTCAGAGCTAATGCAAAGCGGGTAGCTGATTCAATGCATATAAACGGACAAGTAAAAAATCTGTTGGATGGAAGTGTGTGGATCCTGGCGGAGGGAACAGCAGGAGAAATGGAACAGTTTATTGCATGGTGCAGGTCGGGGCCGGCAATGGCTGCAGTGAAGGATCTGGAGATCACCGATGGTGATGTACAAAATATCAAAGGGTTTACTATCCTTTATTCATAAATCCCTGGTCCGGTAGCGGCAGGTGCTTCGTTACCTATGCCAATCAATCGCAGATAAAGTTATCCGTGACCGGCAGACAACGGGCGCAAAGAAATTTTACGGAGCGACGCAACTGAATACAACCGTGAAAATTTCTTTGCGCTTTTGTCATGCATGATTATTAATTAGTGCTGGTGTACTTCTTTTGAAAAGACTTGTCCAGCGCCGCTTTCGGAACAACAATTGTAATGGTGTTTACTGCGAAATAAGCCTCAGATACATTTATATATCCGCCGAAAGGACTGGAATTTTTACCCCATGAGTTTTTTACCAGGAAGAAGGTTTTACCTTTTGGCGATTTCTCAATACCGGTAATGTGCATCAGGTGATCATCCTGTGTGATCAGCTCTTCATATAGCTTTTGCCGTGAATCCTGCGTGTAAGCGGGTTCTGCTACATCCGGATCGATACTGTCTTTTTTCAGTGTTATTTCCGGGGAAGGAAGCAATGCAAATCCTTTGCTGCTGGCAAACCCACGATTGCTTACGTCTGCATCCCACAACACAGTATAGCCTTTTTGCAGGGCTGTTTCTGTGATACCGGTAAGTTCTGCCAATGGTACGTTGTAGTAGGCGCCATTGGAGAAATTGTCTGGTACCTCAATGATGAAGGGCTTGTAAAAGGGATGATGCGTAAAAGAGGTCAGGAAAACATAATCATCTTCATTGAATTTTACCACTTCTTTTGCAAAGCTTTGCGGCGTATAAGTTTTACCGTTATATTCAAAGCTGGCAGGAGGGGCGCCCATGTAATCGTCAAGAATACCTGTAAACTGTGTTACCCAATTGTCTGGTACCGGAGACACCTTAATGATGCTGTCAAGATACTTTTTCATGGTTACCACCATTTCCGAGTGGTTATGAACAGTGGCATTACCTTTTAAACCGCTGTAAACGCTTTCCGGTTCAATGCCATAAGCGGCAATAGAATGGATCACATCGTGAGCCAGTCCGCCTTCATCGAAACGGGCAAAGCCCTGGCGGCGCACATAGTTTTTAGCCTTCTCAATGTAAATATTACGGGCGGTGAACATTTCAGACAGATCCAGTTCGGGCAGTCCTTTGCGTAAGCACTCCGACTCTACCATGGAAGTAGAGGAGAACGACCAGCAGGTGCCGGTCATGCCCTGGTTTTTAACCGGGGTAGCCGCATTGATCTTGCCGTTGCCCAGATTGCTGATTACAACGCCCTTTTCCTGTGCACCTGCCGCAATGGCGGCAAGCATGGCAAGAGTTAAACAAAATGCTTTCATATACGATCTCATTAAATAATTAACCTAAAGATAAGTGAACCCGTATAATAAAAAATACCATTACCGTATGAACGGTAATGGTACGGATGCAATCTGCAATAGAATGGCAGTAAATCAGTTTTGCGTATTGGAACTGGAGCTTTGCAGGGTAATTTGCTTTCCTTGCAGGTATTTCTGGTATTTGTTCACCACATTGTCCGGCTGTTTAACGCCGTTGATAAACAGGCCATTTTCATTTTTCTCCAGCTTATAGCCTTTTTGTGTATCAAGGAGCTTGTCCGCCTCCATTTGAGAGATCATTTCTTTATAAAAAGCCTGGGTGGTCCTGACTCTTTCCTGAGCTTCTTTTGCTCTTTTAGCCCCTTCCTCTGCTCTCTTAGCGCCTTCTTCGGTTCTTCTTGCAGCCTCTTTTGCTCTTAACTCAGCAATTTTGGCCTGTTCAGCGCCTTCTTTTGCTCTTAGTTCCCCTTCCCGGGTTCTTTTGGCATTTTCCCTGTC
>NZ_DATMTE010000280.1:0-27583 GCF_035564935.1 Chitinophaga sp.
CCCATTGTGTGTATGACTTAACACAGCAAAAGGCCGCAATAAGGCAATACTGCAGCCGGTTATTTATACAGAAGAGCCTGTACCCGGGGAAAACCCGTCTGGTATGTTAATTGCATTTTCAGGTTATTGAATCTTTATTGAGTAACCTAAAATGTGAATTATGAAATCGATTCTTAGTGTCATTGGTGTATTGCTGTTATCTGTAGTTTTATTTACTTCCTGTAGTAAAGACACTGACCCCGCAGACGTAGATGTTTTTGCCGGCACCTTTAAAGGAAAGATCGGGTATGTTGACGATGAAAAGAACATCAGCCAGGACAATGGCAGTGTTTTCGTTACGAAGGTTGGTACCAGGTATGACTTCAGGTTCTCAGATGGTATACCGGATCTTACAGGTGTGGAATTTGAAAAGAAAGATGATAATACGATGGTGAGTATCGGTTCTTCCGGTACGGGTCTTATCACTATCAACAAAGACAAACTTGTGATAGGCTTTGCCAGAAATGGCAGGAGCTGGACGGCCGACTGCGGAAGATAGTTTTTTAAAAAAAAGAAGTTGATGTGTGATAAGATCCATCACACATCAACTTTATATAAACAATTGCTGTTATCCCTCGTTCCGCTGAAAATAATATCTGCGTATAATAATAATCACAGGCAGGGCCAATGCTATCCAGGAAAACACATCCCACACGCCGTCACCTACCAGTGCTGCAATCAATCCTGCTAATGACAACAATGCTATCAGCAGCGGTTTTCCCCATAACCTGATAAATGGATTATTCTTCATCTTCGTATACTGCTTTTTCTGTGAGCCTGCTCCACTGCTGGTTAGCGGCTTTTCTGCGCGCAAACCAGAGGTAAAGGCCGGTAATTAATACTATAATGGTTGCCAGGTCGAACAGCGCCCAGATAATTTTTAAAGGCATACCGCCATAATCGCCAAAATGTAATGGCTCCGATAAGAACAGGGTATTCACATACCAGGGCATAGTACGGGCATCTGTTAATGCACCGGTTTTAGCGTCTACCAGGGCGGGCATCAGCAACCGCGATGTAAGTGCGGTATTACCCCGCATAAATACAGCATAGTGATGCTTGCTGGAAAACATGGTTCCCGGGTAAGTAACAATACGGGGCTCCATATGCGGCGCTGCTTTCTGTGCAGTAGCCATGGCGCTGTCCAGTGAGCTCATAGTACCTGTAAGCGGTTGCTGGTTTACATATGGCGCTACCATTTCTTTTAGTTGTCCCTGCTGCCATAAGGCCAGCACTACATCGGATAATGTATTGATGACACCTGTTAAACCTACTACACTGGCCCATGTAAGCGTTACAACCCCTATCAGGTTGTGGGTGTCCAGCCATTTAAGACGGTTTGATTTATACTTCCGTACCATTCCAAAATCATACTTCTTCATGATACGTCCGTAAAGCACCACACCGGAAACAATGGCAACAACGAACAGGATCCCCATTAGTCCCAGGAATAATTTGCCGCCAATGCCCAGGAACATGTTCATGTGAATCTTCAGGATAATGTCCATTATCCTATCGGTAGTTGGTTTGTCCAGCACCTCCCCGGTATATACGCTTAACGTAGCATACCTGCTTCCTTCGGGCGGAGCGTCCGGTTTAGCCGCGAGATCAAATATGATCTTATTCTTATCGTCGTCATCCCAGAAAATATAGCGTATTTTCTCGGCCGGGTATTGTTTACCGGCAAGGATGGCCAGCGAGTCGAGGCTCATTTTACGGGCGCCTTCCGGTACTTCTGCCACCACCCGTTTCTCCAGCAGGCCATCCAGTTCTTCGTGAAAGATCAGTGGAAGACCGGTGATGCACAGCATCAGCATAAAAATGGTGCAGATAAGGCTGGTCCATTTATGCCATAGAAACCAACGTTTGGCGGTTCTGATATTCATTATCTACAATTTAGTTATCCAGTTTTATAAACCCTGATACCAATCCGCCGTCTGTTACATTGAATGCTGCGCTTGCCGTGTTGGTGCTTTCGTTCAGCAGGTAGTAACCATTTTCCTTCGGATTGGTGTTAGTCATCCACAGGTATATTTTAGCATCCATTTCCGCGATGCCCTGTTCGTTGAAGTGTGCATATCTTCTTTTAGGCATACCGGTTATTTTTGTTTGCTAAAGTAGGTGGAATGCAGGGCGAAGTTTGGGTTATGCCGGCATCGGCGCCTATCTCTATGTCCTCCTGCATGGGGCTATATTTCATAGCAGCCACCATAATTCAACCCCAAAGTTGCTTGCTTCAGCGGACACCGGGTTTACGTGATGCGGAATTTGATTGATCAGATCGGGAAATTGTACCCGGCAATAAGTACCATAGTACCATGTAAGGGTTAATTCGCTTGCCGGAGCAGGTTCAATTTTACCAGGACAGGTAATCCCGGCCGGGGAAATACCCGGCCAGGATCACCTGAAGAATAGTTACAAAATTTCACATCAACATTATCACTTCGTCAATACCTTCTCCAGCATCTCTTCCAATGCGGCTCCCCGCAGGTATTTGGCAATGATCTTCCCGTTGGGATCGATCAGGAAGTTCATGGGAATGGCATTTACTTCATACAATTTTGCTGCTTCATTTTCCCATGCCTTCAGGTCCGATACCTGTGTCCAGGGCAATCCATCTTTCTCAATAGCAGCCAGCCACTTATCCCTGTCGCCATCTTTATCCAGCGATACGCCCAGTACAGTGAAGCCCTTATCTTTATAAGCCTGGTATGCTTTCACAACATTCGGGTTCTCCCTTCTGCAGGGGCCGCACCAGGAGGCCCAGAAATCAAGCAGTACGTATTTGCCCCTGAAGTCAGATAGTTTTACCGGTTTACCGTTTACATCCAGCTGCGTAAAATCCGGTGCTTCCGCTCCTTCCTGGGTTTTCTTCACTTTTGCAATCCGTTCCTGCAGTTCCATACCAAGATCTGATTTTCTTATGGCCGGATCCAGTGTATTAAATTCCTTTTCTGCGGCAATGGCGTCAAATTCGGGCGGCAACGTGGAGTTGAAGGCCATTAAAGCCATATACTTACCGGGGTTGGCTTTCACATACTTCATTTTCACGGCAATGATCTCCGCTTGTATATCATTGGCCCTTTGTTCCAGGCTGGCGAGATAGGCGGAGTCTTTCTGTTTTTCGGGGGATTGCGCTTTAAACTCATTGTTCAGCACATCGTATTTGTCGTAATAAGGCTTCAGTAATGCAGTTACCTTCACATTGTCATCATTTGCCGGGCTACCGGTAATTACTGCATTTTTTATGGAGTCTTTGGCTGCAATGGTAATGGTCCTGTCTTCGATGAGGAAAGGCAAAATATCTTCCACCGGGCGGGTAGTGGGGTCTGGTGGCAGGTTACTGTGCTTCACCACGATATGCGCTTCTTTTGGCGCCCCTACGGTACCACGGAAAACGAATTTCCCATTTTTCATGATGGTAGAGTCAATCTTCCGCTCCCCTTTCACCTTATAGGTAAGAAAAACTTTAACCGGTTCCTTTATACTGTTTACACTGCCTTTAAGCGTATATGATTGTTGCGCGTTACTTATTATGGGAGCGCCAAGTGCCGCCAGTATCATTATCTTATTTAAGTTCATGTTTCTTTTTTTACTGAATACTATTTCTTCTCTTTCTTTATTGCTGTAGCTTTCAGCTCCTGTGCATAGCGTGCTGGTTGTTCCAGCAACTGCAATGCTTCCCGGATACTGGCATTATCCGTATTAAGCACCTGGAGGTAATAATCATTACCCGCAAACAGCTGGCTGGCCAGTTGTCCTTTGATCTCCAGGGAGAGTAAGCTGATGATCCTGTTTTTGCCGGCCATTTGCAGCGGCAGTCCTGCTTTTTCAGCAGCGCCCACTACCTGTTGCACCAAATAGTCCGGTACCTGGTATTGCTTATTAAACACTTTAAAATCCTGGTAGCCGGATAGTAAGGAGGCGCGGTTACTGTCCAGGTAATCAAAGGTGATCTTCCCTGCCAGGTTCCGATCCGCTACATCCTGGAGCCAGCCGTTGTATTCAACGGTGTCTAACGGGATAAATATATCCGGCATAATTCCGCCGCCGCCAAACACCGTGCGTTTATTTACCAGTGTAGTATATTTCAGTGAATCCGGGAAATGAAATACGTTGGCATTCGTGAGTTCCCCGCTGGCAAACCGCGTTTGTACGTTGTCGTTATAGCTGGCGCCATGATAGGGTTTTTGAATAGACCTGCCTGAAGGCGTGTAATAGCGCGCGCCGGTAAGCTCCAGTACGGAGCCGTCAAATACGGGTACCGGTCGTTGCATCAGTCCTTTACCAAAACTTCTTCTGCCTACAATCACTGCCCGGTCCCAGTCCTGCAGTGCGCCGGTAAGAATTTCGCTGGCGGAGGCGGTAGACTGGTCTATCAGTACTACCAGGTTGCCTTCCATAAAATTGCCGAAGCCCCCTGTGTAGTAATAATCTTTACCCTTATCTTTTCCAACACCGTAAAATACCAGTTTATCTTTCGGTAAAAATTCATCTGCCACGCCAATAGCTGCCTGTACATATCCGCCTCCATTGCCCTGCAAATCAAGGA
Organism: Chitinophaga sp.; assembly: GCF_035564935.1. Lineage (GTDB taxonomy): Bacteria > Bacteroidota > Bacteroidia > Chitinophagales > Chitinophagaceae > Chitinophaga. Next base: position 4,592 of record NZ_DATMTE010000280.1, read on the forward strand.
TCAGGCTTTTCATCCCCTGCTCTTTCAGCTGTATAAGCGCTTTGTCTATTTCTGTGCGGGTAGTTTCACTGAAGATGCGTAACGAGATATATCCTACTTTATCTGTAAGCATATATGCCGATCTCACAGACCGGTCGGCCACTACATTACGTATAATTTCAGTAGTAAAGGTTTTCCCGCTGGATTTACGGAGTATTTCCAGCGTAACAGGCGTGCCTTTTTCACCACGGATCTTTTTCATTACCGCGAAGTTGGTTGTGCCGGTAACAGGCGTTTTGTCAATAGCCAGGATCCTGTCGCCGGGCAGCAGACCGGCCTTCTCTGCCGGGCCATCGCTTACTATCTGGGTAATATAAAGGCTATCATGCTGCATCATAAACTGGATGCCTATGCCGGCGAAATTGCCCTTCATTGCCTCCTGCATCTGTTCTGCCTCCTCACCGGAAAAGTAGCGGGAATGAGGATCCAGTTCCCGCATCATACCTGCAATGGCAGCATTCACCAGTGTTTCATCTGTCAATGAATCCACGTAATTACCCTGTATGGCTTTCAATGTTTGCCAGAGTTTTTCCTTAGGATTCACCTGCGCTTTCACCTGCAATGAAAATCCCGCTACTCCCAGCGCTACGAGCGCATATTTTTTCAGCAACATAAATTATTTTTCTGCTTTTAAAAGTTCAATAGCGTAAGTCAGTTCATCTACCAGTTTACTCGGGCTGCCGGAGTACCCTTCGGAGGTATAACGCATCACCCCATCTTTGAGGATCACTTTCCGGGGAATAGCGGAAGATTGGAAAAACGGAACAAAGGATCTGAATACCAGGTCCTGCTCCCCTGTTTTCTTATTCACGGCATCATGCAACAGGTTAAACCTGAACCCTTCCTGTTTAACATACCCTTCAGATTTTTCCTTGTAGTTGCCTGTTTGCATAGTGCCCACCATGTACACTGCCACCTGCGGATCCTGCGCATACTTGTCTACCAGCATCTGCATGCCAGGGAATGCGCTGATGCAGGGTTTGCACCAGGTAGCCCAAAAGTCGAGCACCACAATTTTATTGTTCCAGTCGCTGGAGCGTACCAGTTTGCCCTCTGGATTTTCCAATGCAAAAGGCACATATTCCTGGTTAGTCAGATGCTCTCTCACGGATGCTTTCAGCTCCTCCTGTTCTTCTGCCGATTTCAGGGAAGCGAGATACTTATCATACGCACCCGGGGTTTTATCTTTCGCAGTGAAAATGTTTTTCAGCTTATCAAACATAGCGGCCGTCATGGCATTCGCTTTTACACAGTTTTCCAGGAATGGCTGGATAGCTTGCTGATCGCCGGTTTGCTGAAGAATATCCAGGTGAATATTATTCAGGTCTGCTGAGCCATAAGCGCCTTTGGGCGACAGGTACCTGAAATATTCCTTTGCAGTGGCATATTGTTTCAGGCCGTGCAGCAGTGAAATATGTGTATTCAATTCATTATCCAGTTGCTCGCTGGCATTGGCGGCTGCTTTCTCCGGGGTAAATACGCCCGCTTCTTCATACGACCTGTCGTTTACTTTTTTTACCAGCTCATTGATCAGTGCAGTAGAAATCCCCGCAAGGGTATCGCGGCCAACTGTTTTGAATACATAGGCGCGCATGACATTCCAGCGGTATATTTCATTTTCAGTTTTGAAGTTGAGCGGCGTGCAAAAAGCCACCAGCTTATCAAACTGCCGGGTGCTCATATAAGCGGCACCCAGTTCCCGGTGCACGCTGTAGTAAATAAATTCCTGGTTGTTCGGATGGGCTTTCCAGGCATCATAAGGAAATGCCTGCAGGAAAGTTACTGCAGATGTGATCATTTCCTCCGGGTTTTTAGCCGCAGACAGGCGTTGAAATCCCCTTAGCCGGGCCGTTGCGCCTGAAGGATATTTCTGGAGGATCAGCTGTTGCAGTTCCTCCCCTCTTTTGGTGTCCTTCAGGTCAAACTGGTAGTATCGCTGGATATCCGCCAGTTGCTGCTCCGACAGTGCGGCGTTTTTTACCAGTTCTTTAGGATCAGCGTTCCTGTATGGCTCATTTCTCTGGGCAAACACCATGGTGGCGCCGAACAACAGGCTACATCCGATTAAGCTTATTTTCGTTCTCATATCTTTCAGTAATTATTGTTATCGTTGATTTTGCGTTAACTCTGGATTCAGCTCAATATTTTTAGGCGGAATAGGATACACGTAGCGGTCGCCCGGCACCAGCGTATAGGTAACGCCTTTGAATACACGCGATTCGGTTTCCGCCAGTGCAGGTTCTGCACTAAGTCTTCGCTGATCGAACCAACGCAGGCCCGTGCCGAATAATTCACGTCTTCTTTCATCGATCACCAAATGCAGCGCTTCTTCGCTGGTAGCGGCAGCAAGGGCGGTATACTGAGCAGGGAGGAAACGCTTCCGGCGCAGCTCATTTACCAGGGCCATCGCTTCGTCTTTTTTACCGGACCTGGCTAATCCTTCCGCCTGGATCAGCATCATTTCCGGTACAGATATACCGGCTGTCACATTATCCTGCAGAAAAATTTTATCGCGGTAGGACCCGCGCCCGGTAAAGGCTGGTTGAAAAGTATTCCCGCCCCGGGTGAACAGCTGGTAGCGCAGATCTTCCGGTGTAAGTTTGTTCATCAGTTCCGTACTTAAAGGCAAATCAATATACCCTGGCTTGGATACTTTTTTGCTGAGTATCACTTCCGGGTTATCGAGCCTGCGGGGATAAGCCTTTGTGCCATCTGCATAATCTTTCAGGTCTAACAGCGTATGCTGAAAGCTCAGCGACCTGGCGGCATAATCTGCTGCTTCGCTGTAACGTTGCATGTAGAGATAGGTTCTGGCCAGCAGCGCATAGCCGGCAGCTTTGCCGGGATGAAGACTATTGGATGGGTTATCAGGTAATACAGGCAAGGCTTCTGTGAGGTCGAGAATGACCTGGTCGTATACCTGTTTTACGGAAGCCCTGTTAAGGGGCACAAAAAGATCAGGCGAAAGCAGTAAAGGTAACCCGGGATCTGTAGCGGCGTTGGCGGCATTATACGCCCTTGCATAAAGGTTCACCAGGGTAAGATAGGCAACAGCCCGCTGTACCCTCGCCTCTGCATATATGCTCTGTTTCTGCGCGTCTGTGCCATTGGCGCTTTCCATTACATTGGCAGTAATCTGGTTGCATACATATACCTGGTTATACAACTGATCCCAGCCGGCATCACCCTGATCGGAAGTGTAATAGTCCACTGCCCAGGTGTAAATATTCTGCAACTCGCCGGTAAGCAGGTTTTGTAAATTGGTATTGGATTCCAGGTTGATGTCATCGCTGGATAACATCGGCAGACTTGCCGAAACTTCAAACAAGCTTACATTGTTGAGCAGCGCCTGGAAGTCGGCGGTATATTTAAACTGGCGTTGATTCGGTTGTTCCACTTCCACGAACTTACGGCACGACATAGTTCCCATAGCCAATACCAGCAGCGTAATACAAAAGCGTTTCATTGTCATTTTGATCATTTTTTTCCGGCGTTAGAAAGAAGCGTTCAGGCTCATGAAATAACTGGGTGAGGGCGGCAGATTGGTATAGCTGTTGCGCATAGCATAACTGGGATCAATACCAGCCTTATTCTGCTTCCAGATAATACCCAGGTTTCTCGCTGCAAAGTTGATCCCTGCCGATTTCAGCATGGTGCGTGACAGTGCCTTTGATGGCACCTGGTAGCCCAGTGAAACCTGCTGCAGCCTGATATGGCTGGCGCTTTCCACCAGTATATCGGCCATCTTGTAGCGGTTGCTGCTGTTGGTAGTTACATTCGCCAAACCGGGCACATTGGTAAACTGTTCATCGCCTGGTTTACGCCAGCGCTGCGCCAGATCGCGCTGCGTGCCTATAAGCCCGTAATAATTACTGGTAGCATAGTCGGGGTAATTCTCTATCGACAGGCGGCGGAACACATGGCCCATTTCATAAGAAATGCGCACACCGAGTGTAAATGATTTGTAGCTGAAGTCGTTGAAAAAACCTCCGAAATAAGGCGGCGTAGTGCGGCCCATATATACAAGGTCCTGGGCAGTAACTGCGCTGTTGGGCATATCTGCCGTCACCATCTTTCCATCGGCTGTATATACCTGGGAGCGGCCTTTATTATCCAGTCCGGCCCAGCGGTAAGCATACAGATAATCATTAGGCATTCCCTCTATGGGAGCACTGCTGTTTACTGCTATGCTGCTGGTGGGGCGTGTAAAGCGGGCGTCTGTTACTTCGTTGGTATTGTAGGCGAAGTTAAAGGTGGAGCTCCAGCCGAAGTTCCTGTTCCGGATGATATCCCCGCGGATGCCCAGGTCGTACCCATGCCCTTTCATGCTGGCGGCATTATAATAAAGTGAGCTCCATCCATAAGTGGTATTAACGGGGAACTGCCACAGGATATCGCTGGTTCTCTTACGGTAGGCGTCTGCACTAACATGCAGGCGGTTGTTCAATACATCTACATCAATACCCAGGTTCCAGGTTTTGGTAAGCTCCCAGCTGATCTTATTATTGGCGGGAGATAATACGTTACCATATGGTTCACGGGTCACCTGGTCAAGTCCTCTCAAATCAAGCAGGGCTGCGTTGCTGGCACTCCTGGGTACAGCGCCGCCGGTACCGTAGGTAAGCCGGAGGTTTAATTTATTGAGCCAGCTTACCGGCTTCATAAAATCTTCTGAAGTAACATCCCATTTCACCCCAGCGCTCCATAAGGGCCTTGCGCGCTGGCTGCGGGAAGCGCCTGCCAGTGTAAAATCATCAAAGCGGATACTTCCTGATACGATGTAACGGTTGTTCATCATAGAGAGGGCACCATTTCCGTAGTACGACAGGAACCGGTTGATAGACTTGTTAATGCCGCCATCGGAAAAACCGAGCGAGGTAGTCCAGCCCATCACGGTCTGGTAATACACGCTGGGATCCCAGGAGGCGGAAGAATAGGTGTCATTATTAAATCCATAGCGGGTTTGCTGATAAGCCGTTAGCTGGTCTTCCCGGATCTCCGTACCTGCCAGCGCATTGAGCGAGAAGTTATTGCCCCAGGATTTATTGACGTTTACCTGTCCGCGTAATCCGTAGTTAACGGTATTGATATTTGAATTGATCATCTTACCACCATAAGGCACACCATAAACCAGGCGGCCATTGGGCCCCACAGTGGTGCCGGTATTCACCAGCACTCTTGTATCGTAACTTTCCAGTTCACCGAGGATGGTATTTTCGGCGAGATTGCGTTGCAGGGTACCGGCTACACTTACATTCAGCCAGCCGGTGATCTTTGTATTGATATCCGTTGTGAAGCGGTACCGGTTTTCTTTAGACACCGAATTACCGTAATTCATTTCCTGTAAAGGGCTGTAGGTCCAGGGAAGATAACCTTTGCTGAGGAAATCCGCTGCCACTTCATCCCGGAAATCGATAGAGCGGGCAATGGGATTACCGGCATCGTCCTGCAGCATTTCATAGGGACGTAATCCCAGGCGCCCGGCGCCAATGGCATTCAGGGCTGCTGTATTGGACGTGCTGGTGGCATAATTGTAATTGAGGCCGGTGTTAATGGTTACCCTGTTGTTAAACAATTCATTGCTCAGGTTAGCATTCACAAAATAATTTTCTCCTTTATTATTCCGGAATACCGGAACATCTTTGGTATAGTTGGTAGATACGTAGTAAGTGCTATGCTGGCCGCCCCCGGAGAAAGAGAGGTTGTATTGCTGGGAAACGGCGCGTTGAAACAGCAGGTCGCGGATCTGGCCGCGGTTATCCATTTTACCCAGGGCAGATAATGCGGAGTCGCGCTGACCGGCAGTTGCGGTACCTCTATCTACTTTAAACATCCATTCCAATGCTTCACTAACCGGCCTGTTCTGGTTAAAGGTCATCCAGCTGTTGTCCCAGATAGCAGGATCGGTAAAAAATCCCAGGTCCTTCATTTCCTTCTCCAGTTCAATATATTCCGGGGTGTTCATGCTGTTAAGATTTTTCATATCCGCAGGATTGGACACGCTCAGGTTAGTACTGAAGTTGATGGCGGACGAATTTTTCTTTCCTTTTTTGGTGGTGATCACAATAACGCCGTTCGCTGCTTTGGCGCCCCAGATGGAGGTGGCGGCGGCATCTTTCAGTATGGTGATGGATTCAATATCTTCAGGATTATAACGGCTTAATACGGAGCCTCCGCTGGCATTGTTATTCGTCCTGGTGGTGAGATCCTGTTCCACCGCGGGAAATCCATCTATAACGATGAGTGGTGTACTTCCTGTGCCGGCGCCCAGGGTATTTACCCCGCGGATGTTGATCGTATTGTTCCGCACATCAAAACGGACGCCGGGCGCGACGCCTTCCAGGCGCTCCATTAAATTCACCGCGGGCACGGACTTTATCTGTTTACTGGTGATCTGCTCAAAAGCACCGGTAGCTCTTTCTTTTGGCAACGACTGATAACCAGTAGATAATACGTTCACTTCCCGGAGCTGATGTACATCGGCTTCCATCCGTGCGTTCACAATGTTATTATCACCCACATCCACCTTTAAGGGATTCATGCCTACAAAGGTGAAAACCACCGCTGTGGTTTTCTCTTTCAGCCGGAGTGTATACCTTCCGTCGCTGCTGGTGAGCGCGCCAAACCGGATGGCATATCCCTGGGGAATAACGGTTACTCCCACTAATGGATGGCCTTCTGCGTCAGTTACCACACCAGTAATAGTTTGCACGTATCCCTCATCAGGAGTCTCCACCGTATTTTCTGCTGGTGTTGTATCCGGGCTTTTAACCGGCCGGTTATCTTTGATAATGGTGTAATAGTTTTCCTGTACATAGAGGAAAACAAATCCTTTATTATACAAGAGGTCCTTCAGCACGGCTTCTACTGGCTCCTTTTTGGTGAGCGGGCGTTTCATGCTCACATAAATATTGTCCAGCAAATGCTCTTCGTAGGCAAACCTGGTACCGTATACCGCCTTTACTTCTTCCAGCGCTGCTTTCAGTTTTACCTGCTGTTGTGCAAATAGCTTCCCCGGCAGTGTTACACAAAGGCAACACATGACAAATAAAATTCGTTTGTACATGCTACTAATTTTGGCTGATAATTAAATGATTGGCTTTTTGACTGATTTTAAGATTAAATACCTTCCTGATAACAAAAAGGATGTCGTCTGCATTAGCTGCAGGCACTGTTCCTGAAAGCCTTTTCTGCGCCAGCTCCGGCGCTTCTAAAGTAATGCTGTAGCCATAATTGTCTTCCAGCACGTTCAGTATTTCCCCGAGGGTATAACCGTCCAGGTCTAATTCGTTGGCTGTCCAGGCTTTGTTGGCCTGTGGCTTTCTTTCCATTTCCTGCAGCAGCTGTTTACTGCTGTCATAAACAAAAGCGTCTCCCGGTTTTAGTATTTTGACAAATGCGCCGGGTCCGTTCTTTTCAATCCTGAGACTACCTTCCAGCAGGGAGATCTCTGTGATGTTGCGGCGGTTCCTTACATTAAACTTAGTGCCCAGTACGGTGAGTGCAAGATTGCTTACATGTACCTGGAATGAATCTGATTGTTGCCACCTGTTTTTAATGGCTACATGTTTTACTTCAAAATAGGCTTCTCCTTTCAGCCATATCTCCCTTGGCTTTGCCGATTTCCAGGAACGGGAGTAATAAATGGAAGAATTACCGTTTAAAGTAACTACAGATTCATCCGGCAACACTACCTGTTCATGTTTTCCAAATGCGGTGGTATAGGACCTTTGGCCATGGGACGTCAGCTCCCGGACAAGTACCATGAACAACAATACTGCTGCAGCAGCCGCTGTCCATTTGGCCACCAGTTTCATGGGCCGGTATCGCCGTTGCAGTTGCTCCTCTGCTGCTATGTTGCCGGCAATTTTTTCCCATAGCAGTGATTTACCTGCAGCAGGACTATAAGCCGGTTCCCTGTTCAGCAGCAGTATCCAGGTACGGGCTTCTTCCATAGCGGCTTTCTTATCCGGATAAAGCGTGGACAGCTGCGTCCAGTAAGCAATGGCTGCTTCGTCCCATTTCAATATGTGACGAATAAATGCCTCATCTTCAAAGAAAGAAGTAGTGGTATAGTCCTTATAGTTCCCGTGCTGATGTTCCATAGCTGATTATATATACACTGCACTTTGAAATTTTATCCCTTGTCAGGATTAAAAAATCAATAAATTTATTTTAACGGTTAGAAATTGAATATTTTCTAACAATTACATAATTAGATATGGCTGTCTTAGATTTTTTTTAATGATACGGCAGCCAATAAAATAAGGAGATCAGTTTTGGATAAGTATTGCCGGAGGGTATCTATCGCTTTATACAGCAATTTATATGTACTGGAAACAGAAAGCTGCATAAGTGCAGCAATTTCTTCGTACTCCATTTCTTCATAGTAACGCAGGTGAATGATTTCTCTTTGCCTGGGTGTCATTTTTTCCATGGCAGCCACCAGGTTGCCACGGATACTTTCCAGTCGCTCGCGGCTGATCATGGTTTGATCATACGGCAATTCCAGCCCCGGCTCCGGCCACCCGCTCAAAACCGAGAAACTATACTCCCGCTGCTGTACTTCCAGCATCCGGAGCAATACCCGGCGAAACGACTTATATAAATAGTTTTTAACGGAGCCGGTATCTTTAATACCGTCCCGGTTCTTCCAGAGCTTAACAAACAGGTTCTGCAGGGCATCTTCTATCAGGTGATCATCTGCAGAAAATTTATGACCATAATTAAAGAGTGGAGTATAGTATTTATCAAAGATCCTTTGCAGGGAGGATTCATCTCCGGACCGAAATGTTTCCCATATATCTTTGTCATCCTGCATTATCCTGGTCGATTCAGTTGGTTCAGCTGCGAAATTGCGGAAAATATTTCAAATATTCCCCCCTGCAACTGCCATGAGTTCGTAAAACGCAATGTGAACAATGGTTCCGGTGCAACAACAAGGCAATATAAATAAAGCAATAATTATATGTGTCACATATACACTATAAATCCACCCAACAGCCGGCCGCTGATTCCGGAAAATTATAATGATTATCTTTCTTCACTGATCTTATCTCCCTTAACAGGTGAATAATCTGTTTTTAAAATTCCGTTCACTTCCAGTTTACTGAAGAAACATTTAACGCCGGTGGCCTTATTCAGGTTTTCAATGTTTTGAAGATGAAAATGCAGGTGAGGCTCAGAAGAATTACCTGAATTACCGCATAGCCCCAGTAATTGCCCCTGTTTCACCTGGTCGCCCTGCTTTACTTTTACGGAGTGTTGTTTAAAATGTGCCAGGAAAATGTATTCTTTATGCTTCGTTTTCAGCAGTACCGCGTTGCCCGGAACATATATGGGATTTAACTCCCCGGGGATATTATCTTTCACACCATCTACCGCCCAAATCACTTCTCCGTCGCAAGGCGCTATAATTGGCTGTCCGAAGGCGTAATAGTCTTCATTTGTTCTTCCATCCGTTTTGAAGCTTCGCCCTTCAGGGTTATTAATAACAATATCAAATGCGTTCTTCTGAAACCGGACCTTTACATGATAGTTTAACTCTTTTGTATCGCCTCCCCAAAACACTGTCCATTCGCCTTTGAATGGCAGGTGCATGGCGGTGATGTTCCGTTGCAGTACAGGCAGCGTGTCGGCGTCATAGGGCCTTGCATACAGCCCTGTAATGGCATTGTTATTATCCGCAGCTATGCTGAGAGATATTATTCCTTTTTCAAACTCCGTTTTGTATACGGCAAATGGGGCCTGGTTTTCAAGGAATGTTCTCTTTACAATATTGCCGTAGCCGTTTTTTAAATTGGTAAGAAAAGCTTTCGTTTTGTTTAATGGTAAACCGATTTTAGCCTGCGGAGAAAATATGGAATAAATACTGTCGAACTGACCGGCATTATAATATTTTTCAAATTTTTCAGCCGTATACCTGCTTGCCGCATTTTCTGTTTGGGAGAAGGCTGTGGTAAAGGACAGGGATAGGATTGTTACTAAAACAGATTTCAGTTTCATTTTGCGCGTTTAGATCATTAGTTGCCGAAAGGACCTGAAATATTACACCCGTTAATAAACAGCGAGGATTGGTATTTCTTTTTTGTTGAACAGGAAACGGTCCCCCGCTTTGCGTTGCAGTAATAATTTTGCCAGTGGTGTATAGGGAGAAAGGAAAAATATAGTTTGCTCTTCTATCAGTTGCCTGCCCAGTCCTGCTGCAATAAAAAAAGACTGCTCTGCGCAGTGTACCAGCGCCCCTGTTTGCGCAGTGGTGTATATACGGTCTGTTTTTACTTCCTGTAAGCGGGCAAGCTCCTTCACATTCTCTGCCTGTTGCCGGGCATACATATCTTTTTCCAGGTGACCCATGGCCCTTCCTGTTTCGTATTTGTCCCCCGCAGAGCTTTTGTCTTCATTATTGGCGGCTTCCTGTGCGTTGTCGCCGGCCGATTTAGCCATAGCAATGCGTTCGGATATCAGCTGCAGTGCTGCCTGTTTTAACCTGTTCTTAAAAGCGATCTTCTCTGCGTTTGTCATAAAGATGAATTGAACAGCGGTTAAATTAAGGAAAAAACAAGATCAAAGGCGCATACCAGGTTTTATTACAGCAAAGCCACGGGAGCGGGCAAAGTTTCACAGGCTGATCATTAAAACAGGTGTTGGGCCCGTATCCTGCTTAATGTTTCCTGCGTGATGCCCAGGTAAGAGGCAATCATGCCAAGCGGCGCCCGCTGTAAAATATCAGGTTGATGATCCAGGAGCTTTTTATACCGTTCTGCAGCTGTGGAGAAATGTAATTCATCAAAACGTTCCTGCAACAATACCAGTCCATGCACGGTATTCATCCTGGCAAATCTTTCTATTTCATGATACTGGCCGCAAAGCATTTCCAGGTCCTTATAATCCAACACCCACAAACCGGCATCTTCCAGAACTTCAATACCTCTCCTGTCGGGTTGCTGCGAAGTAAATGAAACAATGGAACAGGCAATCGTGTTTTCCGGGCTGAACCAGTCTGTTATATCTTTTCCGTCTTTATAATAAAATGTTCTTGTTAATCCTTTTTCAACGAAGAAAAGAGAAGGACATATTGTACCTGGCTTTACCAGCATATGTCCTTTGGGATGATCTTCGTTTCTCATAACAGACAAAAAAGCTTCCCTGCTCTTTTCTGAGAGCTGCATTTTGTCATTTACCAGGTGAAAGAATCCGGTCATCATCTGCCAAAGCTAATGAGTATCCATTTAACTTTCGCTTTAAACAGCCCATTCTTTCTTCATCTTCCGGGAAAGCAACTGATTGGCAGCTGCATGATTGGTGATTTTTTCCTGCTGCGGATCCCATTGCAGCGGCGTATTGAATTCATAGGCTATATTTACCAGGTTGCACACGGTAGCGCTGCGATGGCCGGTTTCCACATCAGCAACAGGAAGACTTCTTTTCTTCACCGCCTGCAGAAAATCCAGGTAGTGACTGCTGCTATGATACACCTGTTTTTCATTGTTGCCAATTACCTGGTCGCGCAACCGCTCCGGCGTAGTAACCAGCTTACCACGCTGGATCTCTATAGTTCCTTCGGTACCATTAAACTGGATGGCATGTTGCTTACCAAAATTCTCGTGTGTCATTACTATGCCGTTGCTGTAGCGCATGGTCATATGCTGCACTTCTTTTCCATCCGGCGGCGTAAAAGATACAGGACCGGTACGATCCATATCCAGGGCCCATTGCACGATGTCGAACATATGCGCGCCCCAGTCGGTGATATCCCCGCCGCCAAGGCCTTTAAAGTCGCGCCAGCGGCCCCATAGCGGGTCTCCTGTCACCGGGTTCAGCTGGTGATTATAATGTACGTATTCATTAGGCCCCAGCCATAATGTCCAATCCAGGTCTGCCGGCAGGGTTTCTTCCGGGAGATCGTAAGGCACAGGAGAACCGCCAATGCTCACTTTCACGTTCTTTATGTTTCCTATGTAGCCGTTGCGGATCAGCTCCACGGTTTGGCGAAATTCCGGGCGGGAACGCTGCATACTGCCCGTTTGAAACACACGTTTATGTTTGGCTACTGCGTTTACCATCGCACGGCCTTCCGCTACGGTAAGCGAAAGCGGCTTTTCACAGTAAATATCCTTGCCGGCAGCAGCAGCCCTTACCGCCATAGCGGCATGCCAATGGTCCGGCGTGGCAATCACTACAGCGTCTATGTCCTTATTATCCAGCAGCTCTGTAAAACGATGATACGTTTTACATCCCTTGTAAACAGGCTGATCGCGCTGTTCCGCATAATATGCATTCACCATCCGGCTGAAGTTGTCTACCTTGGACTGGTATACATCGCAGGCTGCTACGATACGGCCTTCCGCCAGCGGCAGAAAGGCTTTCTGCAGGGTGAGCGACTGCCGCCCGGAGCCGATAAAGCCCAGGTTGATCCTGTCGCTGGGCGCTACAAACCCTTTACCACCCAACACATAGCGGGGTACTATCAAAAAGGCGGATAACGCCGCTGCACCCGTAATAAATTTCCGGCGATCCATTGCTGCGCCGGTTTTCTTTACTTCCTGCTCCATGCTTATGATTTAAGTTGACTGTTACAATAGGCAATACATTTCCGCAGTTCTTCCACGGTGTCCGCCCCGTTATATTCGTATTCTATATTTGCCGGTATTGGCCATCCGTTATCACGTATCAGGCGCAATACGGGGCCAATAGGCGTATCGCCTTCCCCGAGCGGCACATTGGGTCCCTGGTGTTTTTTGCGATCCTTTACGTGTATGCAGATGATCTTTTTATGATGCTCCTTTAAATAGGCCACCGCATCAAAATCCGCCGCTGTAAAATGGCCTATGTCCAGGTTTATTTTAATGTAAGCGGATAATCCCTGCATACCGCGGGCAAAACTATCCGGCGACGAAAATTCATTAGGCTGGTCGGTATGGGAATGGTTGTGCATCCCTACCTGTATCTTATATTTTTGTGCATATACATCTACCCGCTTCATTACGCTCACCGTAGCGGAGGTGGTGATGCTGTTTGTACCCAATGCCCGGGCAATGAGGAACTGTTGTTCCAGGTCGTGTTCGGAAATGCTGTCTTTAATGCTGGCCGTGTACGCCTGTATGCGGATACCCGCTGTCTTGAACTTATCGCGGATGGCATGGATCTCTTCCATTTTCAGGTTAGCCCGCCATTGCTCCAGCAATTCCTTTTTACGCTGGTTATCTGCCGGCGTACTGTTGCGCTGCCACTGTGCTTCCCGTGGCTCTACATGTCCGCCCCATAGCTCACAGCTTTTAATACCCAGGCTTACCATGGCTTTTATTGCTTCGTCTAAAGGCCGGTCGCGCAGGCTGTAAGATTGCAGGCCGATGGTAACGGGAGCTGCCACCGGGAGCGCCTTTAAGGCATTGGGCAGCATCAGCCCGGCTACACCTGTAAGAGTAAGCCTGGTCCATTCCCGCCTGTTTAATGTTTTCATATACGTAGATTTTATTACCGGAAATATTTAGCCTTCACCGATTTTCCCTGCTGCAACGGCAGCAGCGCAGCGCCACCTTCAATACCCAGATCAGCTTCAATTACATCCGCGCCATAACTGATCAGGTATTGATAACCTTTCTTCAGCTGTTCCGCACTGATCTGCCCTTTGGTGTACTGCTGGTCAATATTACGGGAACTGCCCAGTACGCACATGGCTCCCCGTTTATGTACGGCGTCAAAAATAGCCTTGCTCTCCGGCACCTGATGGCTTACAAAACCAATTACATTCGCCCAGGGAACACCGCTTTTATCCATCATCTCCACATTCTCTTCTTTACTCATCATCACTTCCATGATAATGTCTTTATTGTATGCGTAACATTTTTTTGTATCCTCATCGGAGTAAGAGATCACGAGCGCATTAGCCTGTGCTTTGTTTTCGACGATCTTTTGTGCACGCACTTCTATGGGCACGTCTTTGGCGTCGATAACCAGGATGGTTTTTCCTTTGGCCCACTGTAATGCTTCATCAAGTGTAGGTATCCGGTAACCAGTAAGATTACCTTCCGTGTCTTTCAGCCGCAGCTTTTTCAGTTCCGCCAGTGTATAGTCCGCTACTTTACCATGACCGTTGGTAGTGCGGTCCAGTGTGGGATCATGCATCAGCACGATCTTACCGTCTTTGGTATAGTGCGGATCTATTTCCAGCATGGAAGTAGTATGACTTAAAGTATTTTCAAAAGTGGCGATGCAGTTCTCCGGGAATCCTTTCCTGGGGCCGCCCCGGTGGGAGCTTATAAACGGGATACGGTCCGGTGTATAATGAAAAAAGTTTTTCAGGTCCGCAGCGCTCCGGGTGTTGATGGTATGCAGTGCTGCAGTTTGTTTAAAACTGTACAGCCCTGTAAGTACAAAAACGATCAATGCCGGAATCAGGTATTGCTTAAGCATAGTGTTAAATTAAAAAACGTTTATTAATGTTTATATGGAAAAAATGGTGCATCAGGTGTGGTGGCAGTTGCCAGCATCTCCCTTACCCGTTTTACCAGCTCTGGATGCCGGGTTGCGAGGTCGGTCGATTCGGCAGGATCTGCTGCCAGGTCATACAGTTCTACAGCTCCTTCCCTATCGGCAGGCGTGCTTCTGACCACTGCTTTCCAGTGGTCAAAGCGCAGCGCCCGGCTCTCCAGCCAGTTGCGGGGTTGTTCACTGCCCTTACCTGGTTTATTCCAGTTATAGTTGTAAGTATAATATTCCCAGTAGAGATATGGATGAGCTGTTTGTTTACCTGTATGAAAAAGACTTGGGTAGACAGATACACCGTCTATTCCCGCGGGTGCTTTGATACCGGCCACCTGGCAAATAGTAGGCAGCAGATCCCAACCCGCGGTAACATGATCTGATACCTGCCCGGCTTTGATCCTGCCCGGCCAGTATGCGATAAAAGGTTCACGGATACCGCCCTCGTACAGGTTGGTTTTAAATCCGCGTAAAGGGCCATTGCTTTTAAAGAACTTTGCAAAGCCCGGGTTAGCGCCGTTATCGCTCACAAACAGGATAAGGGTATTTTCCTCCAGTCCTTTTGCCTTCAGTGCGCTGATGATGCGAGCCACATCCTGGTCCAGCAGGGAGATCATGGCTGCATAGTTGGTGAACTCCTCCGGCCATCCTTTGCCCGCATAGGCGGAGTTGTCCGGTATCACATGCTGCCCGTGCGGGATGGTATAAGGCAGGTAGAGGAAAAAGGGGTTACCCTTTGCGGTGTCCAGGAATGCCAGTGTTTTTTCTACAAACAGCTGGTGACTGTAAGCGCCTTTTTTACCGTTTGCATTCTGCGGCAGCATTACTTTTTTACCATTCTCATACAGGAAAGGCGGGTAATAATTATGCGCCTGGATCTGGTCGAGATAGCCGTAGGAATAATCAAAGCCCTGTGTATCCGGGCCGTGGTTTTCGCCACCCAGGCCCCATTTGCCGATAAGGCCTGTGCGGTAACCTGCTTTTTTCAGCAGCTCGGCGATGGTTACTTTTTCTGATGGCATGGCGGGATCTTCCTGTTCATCCGTCAGGAAGTTGCCACGGATATAGGTATGCCCGGTATGCATACCCGTTAGAAACGATTCACGGGAAGGGGCGCATACTGTATTGCCTGCATAGTAGCGGGTAAACCGCATGCCATTCCCCGCCATTGAATCGATATGCGGGGTTTGTATCATCTGCTGCCCATAGCAGCCAAGATCCCCGTAACCCATATCATCTGCCATGATCAGCACGATGTTGGGTTTTCCAGGCAGGCTTCTTTTTACGGAAGCCTGCCTGAACCCAAAGGCGGCAAGCAATAGCAGCCCGGCGCCTGTGATGGATAAGATTGTATGTACTTTCATTTGTTTCATTAAGGTTGACCAAATAAAACGCCACGACCGCCGGTACCAACATAGATGCGGCCAAATACCTGCCTGTCGCCTGCCAGCGCTTTTACGCCTGCGGGGAACAGCTGTGTGCCGTTATCGATACGGTCCCAGTTAACACCAAGGTCGGTAGAGCGGTACAGCCCTTTTGCTCCCGAAAGGGTGCCATAACTGTATACCGCCGGCGTGGAAGAACCACTGGGCGGCGCGCCAAAGGCAAATGCGGTAGAAGTAGTTAAAGCTGCCACCTTACTGAAGGTAGTGCCGCCGTTAGTAGTGCGGTATAAACCGTTCGCATCCAGGCTTACCCATACTTCGCCGCTAACACCAGGACGTGCAGCCACAAACAGGTAGGAGTTTTTGTTGGGAATGGCCGTAGCGTTCATCTGCGTCCAGGTGGCGCCGCCGTTTGCAGTGGCATACAGGTAGCCCGATTTGTAGATATAGAAGCGATTGCCATCGGCGCCATCTGCCGCCAGCGCAAAATCCTTGCTCCATACATCCGCTGCATTCACGGAACCGGCAGGTGCACCGGAAGCCGCGCTCCATGAGGCACCGCCATTGCTGCTGTAGTACACCGCTCCGGTTGATCCGCCGGCTACATACACCATCTTGTTGGGATCTGTAGCGGAAATGGCAATACGGCCCAGCTTTACGCCACCGGGTAAAGTGCGGGTGGTCCAGGCGCCGCCGCTGTTGGCGGAAGTAGCGAGTATAGTACCGGTACCATCATTGCCGGTAGCGCCCAGGATAGCAATATTGGCAGGTTGTGTTTCGCAGAAAGCAATACTGAAACCTTCATTGATATTGTACAACCTGGAAGGGTAGCTGTTCACATCGGTATGACGGAAACCAAAAACATCCGCTACGCCGGAGTACAGCGATGCACCGCCCGGAGGCGCTGCCAGCGTTAATACCACCGTTTCTTCATCGCCTTTGATACGGGTGCTCCATGCTACCGAACCGGCGGCCCATGCATCGGAAGTATACCAGATGCCAAACCAGTCGGTATAATACAGGTCGCCATGATGGAGCGGATCAAACACCAATGCAGCCGTAGCGCTGGAGAACCAGCCGCCGGGCCACCAGGCGGCTTCCAGTGTTTTGGTGATAGGCAACGCCGCCGTATTCATCTGCTGCCAGGTAGTACCGCCATCGGAAGAACGGTACATAGGATTGTTGAAGCTGCTGTAACGCTGGCATACCGCTATCTTCAGCGGATCGGACGCTTCAATGGAAATACCGCAGTAATTCTTGCCTGCACCGCCGGAAGGGGTGATATCCTTCCAGGTGCTGCCATTCCAAACGGTTACACCGGTGGAATGCGATACATACAGTTTGCCGTTGGATACCTGCATACGGTTGGGAGAAACAGGCGCGCCTGTCATTGCAGCAAAAGTAGCGCCGCCATCGGTACTGCGATAAATGCCCGTACCGGGAATGCCTGCATACACCGTAGCAGAGCGCCCGCTAACCGTTGTTGCCGGATCAATTACCACGGAACGCACCCCATTGGCGCCGCCATTAGGCACACTGGCAATTTTGGTCCATGCGCCGCCGGTATTGGTGCTGCGGTATAAGCCATCGGAACGCGTACCGGCATAAACGGTAGTACTGGTGAGCGGATCTACGGCAATGCATTCACCGGTCCAACGCATATCACCGTTACCGTTATACGTAGCGGTCATTACTTTAGACCACGACTGCCCGGTATTTTCGGAGCGGTAAATACCATCGTTCAGTGCCAGGTACACGCGGTCGGGCGCATTGGCATCAAGGGCCATACCGTCTACATGTGTGCTCAGGCTTTCCAGCATGGGCACCCAGGTGAACACCTGGTTATCCCACTTATAGGCGCCGCCTACATCGGTGCGGATGTACATGCGGTTCGATTGTGTGGGGTGAATAGCGATACCGGTTACATAACCGCCACCGCCAATGGCTACATTTTTCCAGTTGTAGGGCAGCATGGCGCCGGTAGTATTCGCAGTTTCACTGCGTTTACCATTAATGGCATCCAGCTGTTGGAGTTTTTTACAGGAAGTAACGGCATGCAGCGTTACCAGCCCCATGACTAACAGGGCAATGTTGGGTTTTTTCATAAAGGGTAATTTTTTAGTAGTTCGGGTTCTGTACTATCTTAGGATTTTGTGCTATTACAGTTTGTGGTATCGGCATCAGGTAATTCTTCGATGCATCGAAGGTAATTTTACCGCCGCCGGCATTGATTTTTTGATAAGTAAGATGATCGCCGGTACCCGTGATCTTCATGGCACGCAGCGGTTTGCTGAACACTTCGCCGGCTATTTTCCAGCGCCACAGGTCAAACAGGCGTTTGCCTTCAAAAGCCAGCTCCACGCGGCGTTCCCGGCGGATACGCGCGCGCATCTGCGCCTGCGTAAGATTAGCCGGTAATGCAGGCAGGCCGGCCCTTGCACGCACTTTATTCATGGCGTCGTATACGGTGGCATCCGGACCTGCATCTTCATTCTGCGCTTCTGCATAGTTCAGCAACACTTCTGCATAACGCCAGATGATAGCATTGGCGCCACTGCTTACCCCGGGAACAATGGCCGGGTCTACCATCTTCTTCAAAAAATAACCTGTACGGCCTTTACCACCTGCCCCGGCCTCGTCCAGCTCATTGGGATTGTTAGCCACACCCAAACGGGTATAGATAATACCGCTTTTCCAGGCGGCGCCGTCGTAAATGATGGAGGCGGCAAAACGTTTATCCCGGTTCTCATAAGGATGTTGGGGATCAAATTGCGCAGAACCTTCCGCCTCCGTTTTTCCATCCAGGAACTCATAATCATCTACCAGGTCCTGTGTGGGATTCACGGCGCCCCAACCCCCACCATCAGACACTTTCACGGGATTCCAGTATTTTTCTTTGATCTCGCCTTTTACGTTGGCGGCATACTGTACATCGAAGATCACTTCCTGGTTGTTTTCATTGGCAGGGAGGAACAGTTGCCCGTAGTCGGGATAAAGGTCATAGCCTGCCCCGGCATTCATGATCTTCCCGTTCACCGCGGCGGCATCTTTCCATTTACCAGCGTATAACAGCTGCTCGCCTTCCAATGCCCAGGCAGCGCCTTTACTGGCGCGACCGGCATCTTTGGCGGCTATTTTCAGCGGCAGATCCGCAGCAGCTTCTTCACATTCTTTCTGAATAAAAGCCACACATTCTTCGTAAGTATTGCGTGCGTAAAAAATATCATCTCCCTGTTCCGTGCGGTTCAGCGGGATAGTGATCAAAGGCACGCCTCCGTAAAGATCCATGAGGGACTTGTAGTAATATGCGCGAAGGAACCTGGCCTGGGCCAGCATGCCCTTTTTGGTGTTATCATCAAAATCCGATTTACCCACATTTTCGATGAACACATTACACTTACGG
The DNA here is from genome assembly GCF_035564935.1 of Chitinophaga sp. Classification (GTDB taxonomy): domain Bacteria; phylum Bacteroidota; class Bacteroidia; order Chitinophagales; family Chitinophagaceae; genus Chitinophaga. The sequence goes on from NZ_DATMTE010000280.1 coordinate 23,903, forward strand.
ATATTGGCATACATATTTTTCCAGTGCGGCGTAAACACCGGCGTAGAAGGACCGTAAGCGCCCGGGGCAAAATTCACGTAAGATGGAATGCCCGCCAGTGGCCCGCTGATACTGTTATCGGAGAAATTATCCAGCGGATCGTTGCTGATCTCTGAAGGCACATTGGTGAATACCGTTGATTGCGGACCAGGATTCAGGCTATTGTAAATATCGTTCAGGAACAGGTTGGCATTGGCGGGCGTTTGCCATACGGTCACATCGGTGAGCTGGTCGGTGGGTTCAATATCCAGCTTACTGTCACACGCCGTAAATAAAAATGTGGCAGCCGCAATATATATGATACGTGCTTTCATAATGTTCAATTGATGATGTAATTAGAAATTGGCATTTAACCCGAAGGAGAACACCTTTTGCTGGAAATAATACCTGGCGCGTTTGCTGGCGCTGCTTACACCGATTTCAGGATCCAGGTAGCTTTCTGCCGAGAAAGTGAGCAGGTTTTGCGCGGCGCCGTAAATACGGATAGAATGAATGCGCAGGTGGCTCATGATGCCGGCAGGAAGGGTATATCCCAGCTCCAGTGTTTTCAGTCGCAGGTAAGCGCCATTCCTTTCCCAGAACGAAGATACCTGCTGGCTGTTGCTAGTAGGCGCCGGCATGATCAGGGGATAGCGTGCATCGCGGTTATCCGGTGTCCAGTAATCCAATTGTTCACGGAATATTTTTGCACCGTTAAAGAATGGCAGGGAGGCTTCGTTGGTGAGCTGGAAACTGCTTTTGGCGGCGCCTTGCCATAACATGCTGATGTCGATTCCTTTCCAGCTTACGTTGGTGGTAATACCGTAAATGATCTGCGGAAACGCAGGATCACCAATCACGGTTTCATCGTTGGCATCAATTTTTTTATCGCCGTTAATATCCGCGTAACGGATATCGCCGGGCTGCACGGGGCCAAAGGTTTGCTTAGGCGCTGCATCTATTTCTTCCTGCGACTGGAACAAGCCGATAGCTTTCAAACCAAACTGCGTATCCAGCGGGCGGCCGGTGCGCCGGCGGTTAGGATCGTTGAGGGTAGACGCATTTTCAAAGGTTTGTACCAGTTTGTTTTTGGCGTAAGAAAGATTAAGCCCTGCGTTTAATGAAATGCCGTTCTTAAACGTATGCGCTGTATTTACGGAGAAGTCGAAGCCCTTGTTATCCATGATCCCCGCATTGATCTGCGAGATACCGATGCCATATTCCACCGGCACTACCGCATTGGGCGCCACCAGCATATCTGAACGGCGTTCTTTAAAGAAGTCCAGTTCAAAGTTCAGCTTACCTCTCCAGAAACTTCCTTCCAGGCCGATGTCTCCTTTCTTCGCTGTTTCCCACGTGATATTAGGATTAGGTTCATTCCTTTCAAACACACCCTGTACCTGTGAAAATTGCGTACCGCCAAAACCGTAACTGCTGGTTAAACCGTAGCTGCTCAGGTACTGAAAAGGCGCTCCCGCCAGGTTACCGGACTTTCCGTAAGAACCCCGGAGTTTTAAGTTATCAATCCATTTGTAGTTATCCTTGATAAAACTTTCTTCCGACAAACGCCAGCCGAGTGAAACAGCGGGGAAGAAAGCGAAACGTTTGCCCGGTGCAAAGTAATAATGCCCATCATAACGACCTGAAAACTCCGCCATATATTTCTGGTTAAAAGTATACCCTAACCGGTACACAAAACCCAGTTGCTTATAAGAACCGGAAGAGCCCCAGTTGTCCAGGTCTGATTTATTGGAACTGCCCAGCGACAGCTCATCCAGGTTCACCTGGTAATTAAGGCGGGAGGCGCCGAACTGGTTGTTTTCGCCCTGCCGTAATTCGGCTACTGCCAATGCGGTAATGGCATGTTTACCAAAGGTATTGTTATAGTTTATATACCCCCGCAACGTATAGTTCACTATCTGCACATAACCCTGGCTCAGGCTGGGAGCAACTACCCCGGCTTTTGTAGGCACAAAGTTATTATTGGCATCAAGGGCGTAAATGTTATAGGGAAGCTGCCAGTTCTTCAGGGTACTGTCACTTTTATCATAAGCGCCGGTTGCTTTGAATGAAAGGCCGGGAATAGCGGGAATTTTTTGTTCGATGGATAACTGGGAGAAGAAAATATTCCTTTTCACCCTGTTATACCCGCTCCCGTAAATAGAAGGCAGCAGGCCGTTGCCGGGCAACCCGTTGGAGAACTGCAGCTGCTGGTTCAGTAAAGGCGGGTTCTTGGTAACGGAAGTATAAATGCCGGTACCGCTTTGTGAGCCCGGATTTTTGGTGGCTTCCAGGCTCGCTTTAATATCCAGCGATACAATGGTGGAGGAAGTGGCATTTACATCCACGTTGGAGGCGATGTTGTAACGGGAATAATTGATGGCATCCACAGAACCCTGCTGGTATAAATGGCCGAGAGAACTGAAGAAGCGTACCTTATCGGAACCACCGGAAAGCGACAGGCTCTGGTTATTCATGGGCGCTGCAAAGTCAATTACTTCGCGCATCCAGTCGTGGTCCGGATAATGATCTGGATCGGAATGATCTTTATATTTCTGCAACTGCTCATCGCTGTAGGCCGCAGGCAAACCGGCATTTTTATTGGCGGCATTCAGGGCTGTGGCAAACCCGTAGCTATCCAGGTAATGCGGGTATTGGGTAGGCTGCTGAAAACCGTACCAGGTATTAAAGTTCATATCTACTTTACCGGCCTTTCCTCTTTTGGTAGTAATGAGCAATACGCCGTTGGCGCCGGCCAGGCCATAGGGGGCAATAGCGGCGGCATCTTTCAGCACTGTTACGCTTTCTATTTCTGCAGGGTTGATCTGTGAATAGGTTCTTGGCACACCATCCACAATGGTAAGCGGTCCGTTATTACCACCGGTGGTACCGATGCCTCTCACTCTTATTACCGCTGCATCCACGCCCGGCTCACCGCTGCCCTGGAAGGCCAGCACGCCGGATACGCGCCCGGCAATGGCGTTGTTTATATTCGCTACCGGCGCCCTGGCAATATCATCACCTTTCAGTGTAGAGATAGCTGCGGTAGTGGATACTTTTTTCTGCGTACCATATCCCACTACGATCACTTCTCCCAGCCCTTTGGCTTCTTCCCGGAGTGTAATGTTCAACGTGCTTTTTCCATTCACGGCTAATTCCTGGCTTTGAAATCCGATATAGGAGATCACCAGCACGGCATCTGCCGGAGCGTCCAGTTTGTAATGTCCGAAAGCGTCGGTGGCAGCGCCGGTATTGGCTCCTTTCACTTTGATGGACACACCGGGAAGCGGCGTGCCTTTACTATCGGTAACAATACCTTCTACCAGGGAAAAGGGCATGTTCCGGGAAACTGTGATGGCGATCACATTATCGGATAAAAGACGGTAATTCAGGTTCAGGGATGACAGGAGGTTGCTGAGCACATCGGTAAGTTCCTGGCTGCCGTTTGTTTTTACAGATACCAGCCTGTTCAGCGGCACATCTTTAGCATTATAGAAAAAACGGCACCCGGTAACATCCTGTATCTTATCCAGGGCCCTGGAGAGCCGCACATCCTTCACATCCATCGATAGCTTTATATCCTTCTGGGAATATACCTTAGCGGATAACTGCATACAAAACAGGAACGTAGAAAGTAGCGTCAGGCGCATAGTTCTTTCAATT
>NZ_DATMTE010000281.1:0-4781 GCF_035564935.1 Chitinophaga sp.
AAGGAAACTGCTTATGAGGAAGAAGTTGACTACTTCTGATTGTGATTTATTGAATAAATTGCAAAAGAATGGGTCAATTATTTAATATATGGTCAAATATCACTGTACCGTTTACCTGCTCCAGCTTTAAGTATCCAATTACAATTTCATCAACTGCTTATTTAACGGGAACCAATTGAATTAAGGCTTAGGGCCTTGATAATGATGTTTATTATTTTTTAAGGTTAGGAAACAAAATCATGCTTATGAGGAAAGTACTATTTCTCCTCTTGTCCGTGCTATTTCTGGGCGGGCAGGTCTATGCGCAAAGCCGCACAGTAACAGGGAGAGTCACTGATGCCACAGATGGCTCAGCAATTCCCGGTGCCAATATCCAGGTGAAAGGCACTACCAAAGGAACCGTCACAAACCCGGAAGGAGCCTATACCATCCAGGTAAACGACAATGCTACACTGATCGTATCTTTCATTGGATATGAAGCCAAAGAAGTACCTGTTGGCAACGCAGCTACGTTGAATGTAAAACTGAAAACTGATTCCAAAAGCCTGGAAGAAGTAGTAGTAACAGGTTACACCGTAGAGAAAAAGATCAACTCCACCATCGCAGCTTCCAGCATCAGCGGCGCCAAGATCAACAATGTGGCACTGCCGGACGTAAACCAGATGCTGCAGGGTAACGCACCCGGGGTGGCGGTATCTACCAACTCCGGTCAGCCCGGTGCTAAAACGGAAGTACGTATCCGTGGTATCGGTTCCATTTCTGCCAGTAACAGCCCGCTGTATGTAGTGGATGGGGTGATCATTTCTTCTGGCGACTTTACCCAGAACACACCTTCCCAGGATGTAATTGCCAACCTGAACCCCGCCGACATCGAAAACGTAACCATCCTGAAAGATGCGTCTGCAACGGCATTGTACGGTTCCCGCGGTTCCAACGGCGTAGTGGTTATTACCACCAAAACCGGTAAGAAAGGACAAAGCAGGATTAATTTCAACGCCAAATATGGTTTCCAGAACCTGGCGCATGGAATTGATATGATGAACTCCACAGAACTCCTCGCTTACCAGCGCGAAGCCATGAAAAATGCTACTAACAAAGATGGTACGCCACTTTTCACTGAAGCGCAGATCCTGGCAAACCGCCCTAACAGCCTGGCAAATATTAGCACCAACTGGATGGACGAAGCATTCCGCACCGGTAAAACCCAATCTTACGGTATCAATGCCAGCGGTGGAAATGAAAAAACACAGTTCTATGCTTCCGGCGATTATTTCAAACAACAGGGTATCCTGATCGGCTCAGACTTCAGCCGCTACAGCGGACGTTTGAATGTGGATCATAAATTCAACGAAAAATTTGACTTGAGCGTAAAGGTGAACGGTAGCTATACCGACCAGAGAAGCGCCAGTGCAGGTAATAGCTACTCATCGCCACTGATGGGGGCTTTAGCAAATTCTCCGTTTATCCCTTCCCGTAATGAGAACGGAAATCCTTATAACGGATATACTGCCGGTCAGCCTGGTACTACTTCCTGGACTGGTTTTGCTGATATTCCTTCCTCCTACCGCCCGGTATTACGTGGCGGTAACTTCCTGAGTACTGTAAACAGTAACTATAACAGGAGTAACAACACCCAAACAGTTTTTAACGCTGCACTGGGTTACAACATCATCGACGGTTTACGTTTTGTAGTGAAGGGAAATGCCGAGCTTACCAACATCCGCGAAAAACAATGGACTTCCCCGGAATCCTACGACGGACGTAACTATGGTGGGTACCTGTATAACGTAAATACCAACATGGCATTGTACACTACCCAACAGTTACTGACCTATAACTTTAACATAGGTAAAGATCACAGTTTCCGCTTACTGGCAGGTAATGAATATTCCTTCCAGAACCGTGTATGGAACTATAGCGCAAAGAATGGTTTCCCCAATGGTCAGGCACAGGTGCCCGATGCAGGTTCCCAGTACTTCGACATGGCAGGTGATGAAACCTCCTACGCTTTCCAGGGTTTACTGGCAAAAGCGGATTATGATTACAAATCAAAGTATTTCCTGAGCGGTAGTTACAGAAGAGATGGTTCTTCCCGTTTCCCTAAAGACAACCGCTATGGTAACTTCTACTCCGTAGGTGCTGCATGGCGCATTACAGAAGAAGAATTTACAAAAAGCATTTCCTGGCTCAGCGATCTGAAACTGCGCACCAGTTATGGTATCATGGGTAATGCAGAAGGCTTGGGAGATTATCCTTATCAGCCGCTGTATAGCCTCGTAGGCGCATATGACGGAGGCTCCGTGGCCTACCTGAAACAACCAGGTAACATGGCATTGAGCTGGGAAAAACAAAACCTGTATGATGTAGGTTTGGATATCAGCGTACTGAAAAAACGTTTATACGGTAGCGTAGGATACTACGACAAGCGCTCTTCTGCATTGCTGATGCAGCTGCCATTGTCTATGACCAGCGGTTTTGACGTAATGACGATGAACGTAGGTAAGATGCTGAACCAGGGATTTGAAGTAACATTGGGCGGTATCCCGGTGGCTACTAAAAACTTCCAGTGGACTTCCGACCTGAATTTTGCGACCCTGAAAAACAGGATACTGTCGCTGGGAGGGCAACAATTTATCCCGGCTGGCTCCCGTCAGCGGATTGAAGTAGGTATGCCGTTTGGATCCTGGTATATGCCGGTTTGGACAGGTGTGGATCCTGCCACTGGTGCTGCTACCTGGGAAGGTGCAGACGGAAAACCAACTACTGATTACAACTCAGCGGTTAGAAAATACGTAGGCCAGGCACTGCCAAAAATCACCGGCGGTTTCACCAACAAATTCTCCTATAAAGATTTCGATCTGTCCGTATTCATCACGTTCAGTGCGGGAAACAAAGCATATAACTACAACCGTTCCTTCCTGGAAAGCGATGGTAACAACACTACCGGCAACCAGGCGAAAGATGCCGGCAGCCACTGGGAAAAACCAGGTGACATTGCCGACAGACCTAAAGTTATCTGGGGTAATGGTACCAATTCCAATGCGTCTTCAACCCGCTACCTGGAAGATATTTCTTACGTAAGACTGAGAAACCTGTCATTAGGTTATAACCTTCCGAAAAGCACTTTAAGCAGGCTGAAAATGCAGGGATTGAGAGTATATGCGCAGGCAGAGAACTTATTTACGCTGACAGGCTATAAAGGATGGGATCCGGATATGAGCACCAACCCGATTTCTCCAACCAGTACTGCGTCTCCGGCTACTACCAATGCCGGAACTGATTTTTACCGTTATCCTACTTCAAGGGTGATCACATTTGGTATCAGTGTGGGACTGTAATGAAGTAACATCAAAAATTTAACTTAATTATGAAATATACAAAACTCTCCATATTAGCATTGGCTGCCGCTGGGTTGTTTTCAGCTTGTTCCAAGCTGGATCAGAACCCGCAGTCCTCACTGAATGAAGGCGATGCGGTAACTGAAGGGAACGCGCGTATCCTGGCAAACGGGATGTATGAGCGGATGCAGACGTTGGAATATTATGGCCGCGACTTTATGATAGTAACAGACCTGGGTGGCAATGATATGAAGATCACTTCCCAGAACTCCAACAGGTTCATCACGGAATTTCAGCTGAACTATACGCCATTACTGGCGCCGCAAACCAATACTTTTCTCAATGCTTACCGGGTGATAAACCAGGCGAATGTGCTGATCGATAAACTGCCGGAAACTGAGAAAACCAGTACTATCCGTGGGGAAGCCTATTTCCTGCGCGCACTGGCCGATTTCGACCTGACGAGAAGGTATACCAGGCCTTATACCAATGTGGGAGCAAAGGTAAATGATCCTAACACAGGAATCACCCTGGTAGATAAAGCAGTGGATGCACCCGGTACATTCAAACCTGGGCGTAGCACACTGGCAGAAACCTATGCGTCTATCATCAGCGATCTGAAGGTGGCCCAGCAAACCGCTCCTGCCGGTAAGTCTGAAAATAAATCTGCCAATATTTTTAACGCCACGAAAGATGCGGCCACCGCATTGCTCAGCCGTGCTTACCTGTATAAGGGCGACTGGCAACTGGCAATTGATGAAGCAGATAAGCTGGTTGGTAAATATCCTTTGTACGAAGCATCTGAAGTAGCAAAAGCATTCAACCTGGATGCTGCAGGTTCCGAAGAGATCTTTTCCCTGCGTTTCCAGACTCCTGATGGTGGTGGTTCCAATAACTTTGGTTATATGTATGTGCCGGCTAAATTAGGTGGATATGGCGATATCAGGTTAACAGATGGTTTTATGGAACTACTGGATCCAAAGGATGTGCGTAATGAACTGGTGGAAAATCTTGATGGCAGCAACTACCTAATGAAGTTTTCAGGTAATGAAGCTACCGGTCAGGTGGGTCTTGTGAATGTAAAGATCCTGAGAATCAGTGAAGTACTGCTGAATCGTGCAGAAGCATATGCTGAGCTGGGTAACCTGCAAAAAGCAACCGATGATGTGAATATGCTGAGGGCTAAGCGCGGCCTGGGTCCGTTTACCGATGTAGCCAATATTAAGGCTGAAATCGTTAAGCAGAGAAGGCTGGAACTGGTGGGCGAAGGTTTTGGCATGACCGACCTGTTTCGTAAGAACGGGCAGCGTAATATTAAAGATGCCAATGCACTAAGCACAAGGATTACAGAAGCGAATGATTTCCGTGTGGCTTTCCCTATTCCACAGGCCGAAATGGATGCAAATCCTAATATGGTACAAAACCCGGGATATGCTAATTAAT
>NZ_DATMTE010000282.1:0-2737 GCF_035564935.1 Chitinophaga sp.
TTATAACATTGTTCTGATTAGTATGACTTGCTCCCGCACCAAATTGACCAAGGCCGATTCCAAGGCCAACTGTCAAGCATACGTCTAATCCTATTGCCCCAACTCCAGCAGAAATCGAAAGATCAAAATCTGCCCTTAATGTTACAGTACCCAATGCTGTAATAGCGGCACTTTCCAATCCTGCATTATTTGAGGAGACATCAGTCATGATAATACCCTTCTTTGCCGGAAACAATCCCTGTAGTATGTGTAAGCGCGATTTTCTCTCCCAATACTCCTGTATTCAAATTTACTTCATCACTCGTTTTATTAGTCGTTGTACTTCTAATTAATGGCTTAGCATCACCTTCAGTTGATTTTATTGTCCCAGAATTGTTTTACCTGCATTCTGATTATTTCCATTCTGATCAACATTGTTGCTTCGTATTACTATTATCCATTGGTTTCAATAGATTAATAGATTTAGAAATATTCCTCGCGACAAATGGATCTGTATAGCTATGTTAGAATAAGATACAGGCACATAACCAAACTGGCAGCTTAAAAAAAAGATGGAAGAATTATAAAAAGCATCAAACAACCAGCTCTGCCATATGACAGTGTAAAGTAAAATCAGGATTTACATGACAGACTGTAAAACAATTTCAGGATTATAGCTATTTTAGGACGGGTCAACAGGGGCTAAGTGTATGCAGGACGGGTCAACAGGGGGCTAAGTGTATGCACAGTGTATGGGGAGTGTATGCACAGTGTATGGGGAGTGTATGGGGAGTGTATGGGGAGTGTATGGGGAGTGTATGGGGAGTGTATGGGGAGTGTATGATAACTGTATGGGAAGTACTACACATAGACGAGTCCTAAGCAACCCTGAAGTAACCATAAAGTATCCCCACCCCGCCCAACCGGAAAATTTACCCCCGTACTCCTTTTTCTGCCAAAATTACCTCAAATTGCAGCCTTATCCACCGCAACAACCTTGAACACTACAAACCAGAAAAACGAAGAAAAAAGCCTTAAAAGAGGCCTCCAGAACAGGCATATCCAGTTAATTGCCCTCGGCGGCGCCATTGGCACCGGCTTATTCCTGGGCATAGGCCCTGCTGCAGTACTGGCAGGTCCCTCTGTAATTTTAGGCTACGCATTGGCCGGTATCATCGCGTTCTTTATCATGCGCCAACTGGGCGAAATGGTGGTGGAAGAACCCGTGTCCGGTAGCTTCAGCCACTTTGCCTACAAATACTGGGGCTCCTTTGCCGGGTTTTCTTCCGGATGGAATTACTGGATACTTTATATCCTGGTGAGCATGTCTGAACTGACTGCGATAGGTGTATATGTGCATTTCTGGTGGCCGGAGATCCCTTTATGGTGTTCCAGCCTTTTCTTTTTCGTTGCCATTAATGCGTTAAACCTCAGCTCTGTTAAAGTGTATGGAGAAGCGGAGTTCTGGTTTTCGATTATAAAAGTGGTGGCTATAATAGCGATGATCGTTTTTGGTATTTACCTGCTGATCAGCGGCAGCGGAGGCACGCAGGCAAGTATACAAAACCTCTGGAACGATGGCGGCTTTTTCCCCAGGGGGTTGTTGGCCGCAGATGGCAAAGGTGGCTTCCAGGGATTATTCGCCGCCATTGCGCTCATCATGTTCTCCTTCGGCGGACTGGAACTGATTGGCATCACTGCCGCAGAAGCCGACCGGCCGGAGAAAACCATACCTAAAGCTACCAACCAGGTTATTTACCGGATACTGATCTTTTATGTGGGCGCCCTTATCATCCTGTTTTCACTGTCGCCCTGGAAAAGCATCACCACAGACAGCAGCCCGTTTGTAATGGTATTTGAGAGCTTAAAAGGATTTCAGTTCCCTCTCTTTGGTAAAACCATTTATTTCACAAGCCTTATCGCAAATGTGTTGAACCTGATCGTTCTCACAGCAGCGCTTTCTGTGTACAATAGTTGCGTATACAGCAACAGCAGGATGTTATACGGATTGTCGAAACAAGGCAATGCACCCGCTTTTTTATCTCACCTGAATAAAAATCATGTGCCGGTAAAAGCCATATTGGTATCAGGATTGTTTGCGGCTATCTGCATTGTGGTAAATAAAGTGATCCCTGAAAAGGCGCTGGAGATCTTAATGTCGCTGGTGGTATCAACGCTCATCATCAACTGGCTGATGATCACCGTTGTGCACCTGAAATTCAAAAAAAGCAAAAGAGCGGATAACATCCGTACAAAGTTTCCTTCTTTTATATATCCGGTATCCAATTACATTTGCCTGGTGTTCCTGGTGGGCATACTGGTGCTGATGTGGATTACCGGCATGAAACTTCCGGTGGAGCTGATCCCGGTATGGGTGGTGTTTTTGTATGTATGTTTTTTATTAGTGAAGAGGAATAAACGATCCGTTACCACTACTTCATTACCTGGTTAAATCCATACCTCAAATTAATACTGGCTATAAATGCACTGAAAGGGTCTTTCTCTTTCAGGTAATTATCAATACCCGCTTCCGCCACAATCCAAACACTTCTGGCAATCCGGAACTCGGTGCCAAAATTAAACAGCAGGGATTTTTCAAAGCCTTCGTAGTTCTGGTACTTAAACTGCGTTTCTGCAAATCCCCTGAAGCTGGCGGTACCCAGGTAATAACGCACGTTTACAGTAGCATTAATAGCGGTGGTGTCTTTAAACTCCGACCGGGGTAAACTGAAGCTGCCACCTAATAATAACTGGCTGC
>NZ_DATMTE010000283.1:0-3673 GCF_035564935.1 Chitinophaga sp.
ATCCTGAGTCAGACAAAATCCGCGTCGCCGAAGGCGACTATACGCGTTAAATATTTAACTTGTGGTAAAGTACTATCTATGAAAAGATTATTGTTTTTATGCCTGGCGCTGTTGCTGGTTGGCAGTAATGGCATTGCCCAGGAGAAGGTTAACCAGCGCGATGCGCAAAACCGTAAGCAGGGGCGTTGGGTAGAAGAAGTGGGAGAGCTGCGGGGAGAGCCGGGGTACACCTGGGAGGGCGTTTATAAGAATGGCCGGAAAGAGGGCGTGTGGAAAAGGACTTCTTCCATTGGCAATTTGCTGGCGGAGGAAACCTATAAAAACAATGTGCTGGATGGCTATTGCAAATATTACTTTTCCAACGGGAAACTAAGCCAGGAAGGGGCTTTCCTCGCCACTGAAATTGAAGGACAGCGGGATACCATCATGATCATTGACCCGGTAACCAACGCTGAAACCCCTACGGAGATTGTGAGACAGGGAAATTCCGTTCGTAACGGGGTGTGGAAGTTATATGACGAAGAAACCGGGAAGATGGTAAAGGAGTATTACAAGCGGGGAGAAACCGTGAGTGCAGATGAATTGGGCGACAGTACAGAAACGGTTGCGCCAGCGGTAAAGAAGGCCCCGCTGCAGCTGCCGCACGAAAATGCCGGCAAGCACAAAAAGAAGGGCTGATCAAAATGAATAAAAAGATTTTATCCGTTTTAGCTTTTTTTATGTAATTTCATTAAAGGATGTGATTTATAGAACCCGTAAGTCACCAATAATTTTTATTGCAGAATCCTTTTAATTTGTTTGTATGAAAAGCCTTAGCATCAACCACGCAGAAAATCCTCAGGAACTACACGGAATGGAATATACGACCGATAAAACGGAAATCCTTTTCAGAGCTGTTTTTATTTTCCTGGTATTTTGTGCATTAACATCTATTTTCTTTCTGTCTATTTTTTATTGAGCATAAACAATAATCATCAACGTTAAAAAGGCTCGAGGATTGAGTGTTCATCTTTGAGTCTTTATGTTTTTGCTTTTTCACGTTGCTTCATCTGGAAGCACCCCCATCCATTTGCCTTTTACGTTGCTTTATCCGGATGTATTTCCATCTTTTGGCCTTTCACGCTGCTTCCTCAGGAGGTACCCCCATCCATTTGCTTTTCACGTTGCTTCATCCGGGAGACGTTTCCATCCTTTACGACCGCGGTGGGTAATTTGCTAAATTGATTTTCTATAATGTAAACCTTATTCATAAAGGATCTATCAGGTTTTACCGTTGTTTTTTGCTTCAAGGACCCTTAATTCAACGTTAAAAAGTTATTCATTTTGTTCATTCTGCTTTTACAGTGGCTGAACATTTTGTACAATGATATTTAGCATCTAATTTTATATTTCTAAAGTTGGCATAGGTTATGAAACCGGCGCGAGATCTCTATCTGAAGTGCCTTTTTTTCTTCTTACCACTTTAGCCTGCAATTGCTATCTCATTGTTATTTCTTCAAAATTCCTTGGTACTACAAAAGATACAGTGTTATCTGCCAGCAGGTTTTCCGGCAGTAAGGCAACCGCTTGTCCGTCTACCAGCAGGGTAGTGGGTTTGAACGGCAGGCCGTGTATGGTGATCCTGTGATTATTATACGATGTTTCGTAGTTGATGAAGTATTGTTTTTTGAGATAAAATTGTTGTGCAGTAGAACGTTGCTTGAAGCGGATCACGTTGTACTGGCCGTTCTTATAGCCGTAATGGTCGCCGGCATCTTCATACAGCACGCTTTTCACTTCTTCCTCCCCGAAGTAAACGTGCAGCAACATTTCGGTAACCGGTGTTTGCTGGGTGTACTGCATTTCCGGGTATTCCGGTAACACTGCGCCTGCTTTTACAAACAGCGGCATTTCGTCCAGGGGTGTTTTTACTTTTATTTCGCTGGCGCCGGTGTATTGCTGGTCGTTCCAGAAATAATACCAGTTACCGGCTGGCAGGTATACGCCTTTTTCCTGCATTCCTTTTTCGCTTACATGACTGATGAGCAGTGAATCGCCGAACATAAACTCGTGAGAGCAGTTGTAGGTGGCGGTATCTGTTTGCGCTACAAAAGCCAGCGGGCGCAGCATGGGCGTGCCCTGTGAAGCATATTGCCAGAAGGTGGTGTACAGGTAGGGGAGCAGCTTATATCTTAACGTAATAAATTTAGTCACCACTTTTTCGTACTCTGCACCAAAGCTCCAGGGCTCCTGGTTAAAGCCTGTTTCATTGCTGGCAGAGTGGGTACGCATCAGCGGGTGGAAAACAGCCAGCTGTATCCAGCGGGTATATAGTTCGCCGTCGGGTTCGCCGATAAAACCGCCGATATCGCTGCCGGTGAATGAAATACCGGAAACGGATAAACGCTGGCATTGCACGCTGGCCAGCCAGAGGTGTTCCCAGCTGGAAACGTTGTCGCCGGTCCATACAGACGACCAGCGTTGGGCGCCTGCATAGCAGGAGCGGGTAATGAGGAAAGAGCGGTTGGGCATCAGGTATTTTTTCATACCGGCTGCAGTGGCCTTGCTCATGAGGTGGCCGTATACGTTATGCGCTTTACGGTGACTAACCTCTTCACCGTCGTAGTCGTGGCGCACGTCTTCGGGGAAGGAGCCCATTTCAAACACGGCGGGCTCGTTCATATCGTTCCAAACACCGCGTACACCGGTTTCGGCGAGGCTTTTGAAAAGGCTGCTCCACCACTCCCGGACTTCGGGGTTGGTGTAATCGGGGAACACGCATTTGCCGGGCCATACATCTCCTTCCATGAGCGCGCCATCGGCGCGTTTACAGAAGTAGTTGTTTTTAATCCCTTCCTGGTATACGTCATAGTCGGTATCCACCTTAATGCCGGGGTCGATGATCACTACCACTTTGAAGCCTTCTGCTGCCAGGTCTTTGATCAGTCCTGCCGGATCGGGGAACCATTCCTTATTCCAGGTAAAGCAGCGGAAACCGTCCATGTAATCGATATCCAGGTAAATCACATCGCAGGGGATTTTCCGTGTCCGGAACTCCTTTGCAATTTCCTTTACGCGGGTGTCGGGATAGTAGCTCCAGCGGCACTGGTGGTAGCCTAATGCCCACAGGGGGGGCAGTTCGGGGGTACCGGTGATTTTTGTATAGGATTCGGCCACTTCCAGGAGGTTGGGGCCGTAAATAAAGTAGTAGTTCATTTCGCCGCCGCGGGCCCAGAAACTACATGCATCTTCCCTTTCTTTACCAAAATCGAAGATGGTACGGAAGGTGTTATCGAAAAAAATGCCGTAGCCTATGCCATGGTGCAAGCCGTAATAAAAAGGGATGTTGCGGTACAGCGGATCTGTATCTTTCTGGTAGCCATAGGCATCTGTGCCGTAGTTCTCCAGCCGTTTGCCGCGTAGGTTCAGTTCAGTCGGCTTATCGCCCAGTCCGTAAAAGCATTCTCCTTCCTGTACTAATTTGCTGCAATACTGGATCTTACCGCCTTTAAGCAGGTAGTGCTGCCAGTGATACCCCATTTCATCCTGGTTAATCACTTTGCCTTCCTTGTCTGAAATAGTAATGCGGAGGTTATCGCGGGCGATAAATACTTTCAGTTCATCTGTATAAATCTCAAAAGTTTCTTCCCATTCTTTGATCCCGAATGCGATGGGTGATTCTTCCAGGGTATCG
>NZ_DATMTE010000284.1:0-2913 GCF_035564935.1 Chitinophaga sp.
CCGAGAAAATTGCCAAGAAATATGGCAAGGGTCTTAATGGCGGTCTTGGCAAAGTAAAAATTCAGAAATTCAGCGACGGCGAAATTCAGCCCGTGTTCCTTGAAAGTATCCGGGGGGATTATGTTTTCCTGATCCAGGGAACCAGCGCTCCTTCAGATAACCTGCTGGAACTGCTGTTAATGATAGACGCGGCCAAACGTGCTTCTGCCGGCTACATCACTGCTGTAATTCCCTATTTCGGATATGCGCGTCAGGATAGAAAAGATAAGCCACGTGTGGCTATCGGCTCTAAACTGCTGGCAAATTTGCTTACTTCTGCGGGGGCTAACAGGGTGATAACCATGGATTTACATGCGCCGCAGATCCAGGGTTTCTTTGATATCCCGGTAGATCACCTGGACAGTTCAGCTATTTTTATTCCTTATATAGAAAATTTAAGGCTGGAAAACCTTACCTTTGCGTCCCCTGACGTAGGTAGTACCAATAGGGTACGTGAAGTAGCGTCTTACTTTAATGCTGAGATGGTTATTTGCGACAAACATCGTAAACGTGCCAATGAAATAGCATCTATGGTAGTGATCGGAGATGTGGCTAACAGGGATATTGTGCTCATTGATGATATTTGCGATACTGCGGGAACGCTTTCAAAAGCTGCAAACCTGTTAAAGGAAAAAGGCGCCAGAAGTGTTCGTGCATTTTGTACCCACCCCGTTTTCAGTGGCAATGCGTACGAAAATATCGAGAAATCAGTACTGGAGGAGATAGTGGTATGTGATACTATTCCTATCAAACCACAGGGAGCCGGTTCCAAGATCAAGGTGATATCTGTTGCAGAGCTTTTTGCGGTAGCTATTCGCAACATGCACGAAAACAAGTCGATCACCAGCCTGTTTATTCACAGCCATCGCCGGGGAGAGGCATAACAAAGTATTTTTAATCAACAATATAAATTGTCTAAACAATGAACACAATAACCATCGAAGGACAACTCAGGAGCGAATTTGGCAAAAAAGCCACCCGCCAGATCCGTTCTGAGGAACAAGTGCCTTGCGTTATTTACGGGGGTGCAGAAACTGTTAATTTTTCAGCTCCTGCCAAAGCATTCAAAACACTGGTTTACACTGCAGCTTTCCAGATTGCAGAAATTAAGCTGGGCGCAAAAACTTACAGATGCGTATTGAAAGATATGCAGTTTGACGTAGTTACCGATGCACTCGCTCACATCGATTTTATGGAGCTGGTGGAAGACAAACAGGTAGCTGTTACCATCCCTATCAAACTGGTTGGTTCTTCTGTAGGTGTTAAAGCCGGTGGTAAACTGGTTAGCAAACTGAAAGCGCTGAAAGTAAAAGCATTACCTAAGCACCTGGTTGAAAATATCGAAGTGAACATCGATAACCTGGAACTGAATGAGAACATTCGCGTGGAAGACGTTAAACTGGAAGGTGTTGAAATTACCAACTCTCCGCGTATTCCTATCGCTTCAGTGGTAATGACCCGTCAGCTGCGTCAGGAAGAAGCAACTGCTGAAAAAGATGCTAAAAAGAAATAATCTTTTAGATATATTTTTCCAAAAAGCCTCTCTACTTTTAGAGGGGCTTTTTAATTTTGGAAATCCCAGGGCCCGAAATCGACTTGTATGAAATACTTAATAGCAGGATTAGGCAATATTGGCGATGAATACAGGCATACCCGTCATAATATAGGCTTTGATGTGGTGGACGATTTTGTTGCCAGGCATAAAGCCACGTTCAGAAACGACCGCCTCGCTGATGTAGCGGAATGTAAATGGAAAGGCAAAACATTTATCGTTATTAAGCCTACTACCTACATGAACCTGAGCGGGAAGGACGTTAAGTACTGGCTGGATAAGGAAAAGATTCCCGTGGAAAACCTGCTCGTAATCCTGGACGACCTGGCTCTTCCACTGGAAGTGCTCCGCTTACGCCCCGGCGGAAGCGATGCAGGGCATAACGGGCTGAAAAGCATCCAGGAATCCCTGGGCACCAATCAGTATCCCCGCCTGCGCTTTGGTGTGGGAAATAACTATCCCAAAGGCCGCCAGGTGGAATTTGTACTCAGTAAATGGAAAAATACAGAAGAACGGATAGTGGAAGAGAAAATATGGAAATGTTCAGATATCATTGAAAGTTTTGCCAGTATCGGCATTGCCCGTACCATGAACGACAGTAATAAGCTGACCTTCCCGTCTGTGAAATAAATTTGTTCATCTGATCCCTATCTCCTTTTTTTATACCTTAAAAACAAACGCATTATGAAAATTATTTGCGTAGGCAGGAATTATGCCGATCATGCCAGGGAGTTGAAAAATGAAGTGCCCACTGAACCGGTGTTGTTTATGAAACCAAAGAATGCGTTGCTGCAAAACGGCCACCCCTTCTATTACCCTGAATTTACTACCAATCTGCATTACGAATGTGAGCTGGTACTCAGAGTGAGTAAAAATGGTAAACATATCCAGGAAAAATTTGCAGATAAATACTATGATCATATTTCCGTAGGTATCGACTTCACAGCACGGGACTTACAGGATAAGCAAAAGGCAAAAGGATTGCCCTGGGAAATAGCCAAAGCTTTCGATAACTCCGCTGTGGTAGGGAACTTTATACCTATTACCCCGGAGATGGATAAAAAAGACATTAACTTCTGCCTGTATAAAAACAAAGCATTGGCCCAGTCCGGAAACACACAGGATCTGTTATTCTCCTTCGATTTCCTGGTGGCATACATTTCCCGCTTCTTTACCCTGAATATAGGCGACCTCATTTTTACCGGCACCCCTGCCGGCGTAGGGCCTGCGGAAATAGGGGATGCCTTCGAGGCATTTATTGAAAATGACAGCCTGCTGGAGTTTTCTGTTAAGTAGGGGAGCGCCTTCGGCGCTTGTCTTGG
>NZ_DATMTE010000285.1:0-6525 GCF_035564935.1 Chitinophaga sp.
CTGCAAAAAATTCTTTTCTCCCCGGAAGCAAAAGTGAAAAACATTCCCCGTCTTACCCAAAGGGAGCAGGAAGTACTGAAGTTGGTGAGCGAAGGCGCTACTACTGCGGTTATAGCCAAACAATTGTTCATCAGTCCGCAAACAGTGGAAACACATCGCCATAACCTGATGCAGAAGTTCCGCGTAAGTAACTCTGCATCGCTCATAAAGAAGGCCGGCGAATATGGTATGTTATAATATTATTTACTGCTCTTCATCTACCTTAATTAACCCCAGTCCAATGGCTTTTTTTATCAGCGTTACCGCATTGGGCACTTCAAACTTTTGCAGGAGGTTATAACGGTGGCTTTCCACGGTTTGTATGCTGATAAAAAGTTTATCGGCCATTTGCTGGGTGGTAAGCCCTTCACTGATCCAGTGGAGCACTTCTTTTTCGCGTGCGGTAAGGCGTGGTAGTTTTTTGGGAATGCCGGAAGGAGAGAAGATGATTCCCCTTACTTCATCGCTCATTACAAACTGCCCCTGTAGCACCTGCGCTATGGCGTTTTCAAGATCCTGAAGCGAAGCGTTCTTTAGCAGGTACCCGTTAGCGCCGCTGTTGAGCATGTCGTTAATGATATGTTTTTCCGTATGGTTGCTAAGGGCAATTACTTTTGTTTTCCTGCGCGTGCGGTGAATGGCCTGGCAGATGTCGATGCCGGACAGCTGGCCAGGGAGGCTGATGTCCAGAAAAACAATATCTGCCCCATGTTGTTGTAAATAGTTGAGTGCCTCCTCGCCTTTGTTAAAGGCGGCGGCTACTTCCACGCCGGGTATTTTCTGAAAAACGGTATTCAGTCCTTCAACAAAAATACCATGATCTTCTACCAGTACAACCCTGATATTATCTTTCTTCCGTAACATTGATTTCTATGTTAATGATGGTACCTTTTCCGGGAGATGATTGTAATTCTATTTTCCCGTGCATATATGCCAGCCGTGATCGTATGTTTTCCAGGCCCATGCCATTCCCGTGCCGGGAGTTATCCGGTTCGGGGAGGCCTTTACCGTTGTCTTCAATGGTAATATAAAACCGTTCGTGTACTTTGCTGCATTGTAAAAATACTTCCGTGGCACCGGAATGCCGGGCAGCGTTTGCAAGCAATTCCTGTACAATCCTGTAGATCTCGATTTTCTCCTGCATCCGTATATTTTCCTGCAGGTTCAGTAATTCGCATTCCACCCGCATGGTTTGCGTATCCATTGTTTTACAAAGGTCCCTTATGGCGTTGGAGAAACCGGCGCGTACCAGTATTTCCGGAACCATGTTACGGGCAATACGACGCAATTCATGTACGGAGTTATCTACCTGGGCAATTACGTTCCCGAGTTCAACGCTTTGTCCGCGTTCTTTATCGTGGCTGGCCACCGAAAGATTTAACTTAATACCTGCCAGCATCCCACCGAGCCCGTCGTGCAGGTCCCGGGCCAGGCGCTGTCGTTCTTTTTCTTCGCCTTGCAGCTGTGCTTTGGTGATCTGCATTTCGAGCTCCTGCTGCATCGTATTTAACCGTTGTTTTTCTCTTTTTTTCCGTTGCCGGTATGCATAATAAATAAACCCGCCAAGCAATCCAAGGAGGCATGCCCCAAAGTATAACAGCAGCCGTTGCACCTGGTTGCGGTTTTGCAGCCGGAGCAGTTGTTTTTCTTTTTCGGCAACACGGTATTTTGTTTCCAGTCCTGCTATGGTTACGGCTGTTTGCGCGGTGAAAACACTATCCGATAATTGTGCGTACTGTAACATCTGGTCGAAAGCTATTGCGGGATGGCCCAGGGCTTTTTCCGTTTTTGCCAGCTCAAATAACAGTAGTCGTACATTGGTGCTGATGGCATGGCGCGCTTGTAATTTATATGCCTTTTCAAGGAAGGATTTAGCTTTTTCCAGCTGTCCCTGTTGTTTATATACTTCATACTTCTCGTAAGCAATAGTGGCTGCATCATATGGCCGGTTGAGCTGTGCAGCCAGTGTATCCCCTTTGTTTAATGAAGCAATAGCCTGCGGCCACTGTTTTAAACGCGAGTAGTACATTCCCTCTATGCAGTAATAAACGGGCAGGTAAGAGGAGTCGGAGTGGGATGAAAGGATTTTGAAGGCTTCTTTTAAAGAGGATGTTGCCGAATCCGGCTTGTTCTGCAGTACAAAGGATTTAGATTTACTCATAAGACATTCTGCCAGCACAAGGGACCGTTCATGCAGGCCGGTGAGTATTTTTATTGCTTTCTCATAGTAGTCGCCTGCCCGTTCATAGTTCTTATAATTCATAAACTCGGCGCCGAGATCCATATAGTTCCAGGCTACCCGTTCCTGGTCGCCGGCTGCCTGGGCAAGCGGGATTGCCCTGGAGAGCAGGGCTTCTACAAATCCTTTGCTATTGTCCATCAGCTGGTCCAGTGCGCCATAGTTATGCCAGGCGCGGGACCGGTATTGAAATGATTCGGGTGTTGAAAAACGCTGCAGTATTTCGTCGGCCTGCATGTAATCCTGCTGGCTTTTGATGATGTCGTAGCTGTAATATGCACCTGCCCTGTAGAAGTGGGCCACGCCGCGGAGAAAGGAATTGTTTTTCGTGTAGCGGAACGACTGTTGCGCGATATCCACCGCGCGGGCGCTGTCCCTGTCGGCCCAATAATCAGAAAGCCGGAAAAGCAGCCGGGCTTTGACGCTATCGGTAGTTGCCGCAGTTACCGCGGCCATCAGGCTGTCGGGGTAGGAGGCGCCTGGCTGTTGCCGTGCAACTGCTTCCCGGGAAAACGCCGCCAGTGCGAACAATATAACCAATACTTTTTTCAAACTATCCGGGTGTATGGAAAAGAAACAGGGTAGCGCACGTGTATTCACATGCTCCTGATGACTAAGGGAAGTTCGGTTTAAAAAATCAGACGACCAAGAGTTACGGGTAGTTTTACCTCCATACAAAGTCGCCCACTATGGTTGTTCCTAGTCCGTCTGATCGTTCCTCTCCTTTTACCTGCACCTGTATTACGCGGTTATCTTCTCCCGGCCATACTTTATACACCTGTCCGTCGGCGGGCACCAGGCACAGATGTGCGGCGGTACTGCCCGAGCCGGGAACGCCGGCCCTGGAGTTGGCAGCAATAGCAATGTATTTGCTGTCTGGTGAGAAGCAGGGTTTTATTTCAGACTGATTGCTTTCGGTTACCTGGTGGAAATCGCTTCCATCGGCATTCATCAGCCAGATATGGTTACCTGCTGATAAGGCTATTTTTTTTCCGTCCGGACTGGCGCAGGCATATCCCTGCCAATCAGAGAAAGGAATGTCCTTTATTTTGGAGGCGGAGGTAAAACTGGTGTTAGTCCTGTACAGGCTGCCGTTCTTTTTAAACAGGATAGTGCCGCCGGGTTCCCAGGCAATGGGATCGAGATATTTAAAATCATGATCGTTGCCGTAACCGGCGATGTTTTTTAGCACCCTGCCGTTCATGTCAAGGATCACCAGGCCGTCGTCCAGCATGGGCTGCAGTGCCAGTTTGGTGCCGTCGGGCGAAATGTAAGGCAGTCCGCCATGATTATCATTCGGTTCGTAAAAGATCTCCTTAATGGTGGCGCCGTCGCCGGTATTGAAGATGATATAACGGGTATCATAGCTGGCGGGATTGAGTTGTTTTACGCCTTTAGTGCCATCCCAGCTGATGTCCCATCCGGCGCCGATCCAGTTGGGGATTACGCCGGAGAGCTCCCCGTTTTGCATATTGATCCTGGTAATACCTTCCGTTCCCTGCTTTATAAAAATATTGCCCGGCCCATAGTTATAGCCACCTCCGGCCGGACCGTCGTTTTTTTTGCTGCAGGAGCTAATGAGGGCGCCCAGTACCAGTATTGCTGTAAAAAATTTGGTTGGAAGTTTCATTTCTTTTTTAACAAAAGAATCCATTTTTACGGGCATGTACAATAAGGAAGAACCCTGTTTTATTTCTAAGGGTTTTCCATGGGTTTTTTGCAGGAACAGTTACGATACCTGTGATGCGTTTTCCGACGGGTTGTATAAGATAGCCTGTTATCAGCGCATGGTGGCGGCCAGTTTGCCCAACAATTGCAGTTGCTGTTCCACGTTGCTGCTCCAGGGCATGCCGAGGGAAAGCCTCATACAATTTTCATACTGGTCCTGTAACGTGAACATTCTTCCGGGCGCAATGCTTATTTTTTGTTTGATGGCTTTTTCGAAGAGCTTTGTAGTGTTGATGTTTTTATTGAGTTCCACCCATAGCGACAGCCCGCCCTGCGGCCTGCTTGTTTTGGTACCGTTCGGGAAATATTGTGCAATGGTGCGTATATAATGCTGGTAGTTATCCTGCAGGGTTTGCCGGAGCTGGCGGAGATGATTTTCATACCTGCCGCTTTTCAGGAAACCGGCTACCGCCTCCTGTGTTACAGCAGTACATGACAGTGCATGTACCAGTTTCAGTTTCAGGATCTGTTCCTTGTACCTTCCCGGCGCCAGCCAGCCAACGCGATATCCCGGTGCAAGGGTTTTTGAAGCAGAGCTGCACCATAGCACCATACCTTTTTTATCAAATGTTTTACAGCATATCGGACGTTGAGCGTCAAAATGGAGGTCGCCGTATATATCATCTTCAATAAGCGGAATGTGATGCCTGGCTAATAATTTTACTACTGCTTCCTTGTGTTCATCGGGCATGTGGCTTCCCAGGGGAGTATTGAAGTTAGGAGCCAGCAGGCAGAGCTGGATCTTCGGGATGGCTTTTTTTAGCGCATCTATTTCAATGCCTTTGGTAGGATGGGTGGGCAGTTCAAGTACTTTTAAACCGAGACTCAGGGCCAGTTGCAGGCTGCCGGGGTAACAGGGGCTTTCCATAGCAATAGTATCACCCGGTTTTGATAAAGCCATCATGCAAAAAGACAGTGCATTCATTCCGCCTGCAGTGGTGAGCAGGTCGTTTTCATCCAGGTTACCGCCCCAGGAGAGTGAGCGGGCGGCAATCATCCTTCGCAACATAATATTGCCCTGTAATGGCTCATAGCCGATGCCACCGGATTTGAGCGAACGGGTGGCAAGCGCTATTTCCCTGTTTAGTTTTGCCAGGGGCAGCAGTTCCCCGGATGGTGAGCCAATGGCAAAAGGAGTGAGGTCATCTTTTCCCAGACCGGCATATACTTTCCTTATCAACTCATCCGGTTCTCTGTTTTTACCTGTTGCAGACGGCTTGCTTACCGCAGTGAGCGGAAGTTTCAGTTGAGGCTGCGCACTTACAAAATAACCGGATTGTGGTTTTGAGCTGATGAGTGATAGGGCTTCCAGTTCCAGGAAAACCCTTTTTGCAGTGTTCATGCCAATGTTATGTTGCAGGCATAACATTCTTACGGAAGGCAGGCGGTCGCCCGTTTTCAGCACTCCGTTCCTTATCTGGCGGGCAATGCCGTTGGTAATAGTAGTATACAGGAAATCTTTACCCATCTGTCAAATATAACTGTGTCCATCAAAATAAACAAAACTGGGACTGTGTTTATTGAATGCCTGTTTCTATTTTTGTACCGCAATTCAGATATTATGGCAACAACGAGTATTAACACCTCCGCGTCAAACACAACGGGCGGCTGGATAAACGGATTTATCGGCGTATTGATCTTCAGTGGTTCCTTACCGGCAACAAGGGTGGCAGTACTGGATTTTGACCCGGTGTTTTTAACGGTGGCCCGGGCCACTGTTGCAGGTTTACTGGGTCTTTGCCTGTTGCTGATCTATAAAGAAAAGTTACCGGTAAGGAAGCAATTGTTCCCATTGGCGGTTGTTGCCATCGGCGTGGTGGTGGGTTTTCCTTTGTTAACGGCCCTGGCTCTGCAATATGTAACATCGGCGCATTTAATTGTGTTCGTAGGCATGTTACCCCTTACCACGGCTATTTTCGGCGTAATACGCGGAGGAGAGCATCCCCGTGCGGCATTCTGGTTTTTTTCACTGATGGGAAGTTTTTTGGTGGTGGGCTTTGCCGTGTTCCAGGGATTATCGGCCTCACCGGTGGGCGACATACTGATGTTGCTGGCTATTATCTTATGCGGGCTGGGGTATGCAGAAGGGGCAAAGCTTTCCAGGGACCTGGGCGGCTGGCAGGTGATTTCCTGGGCGCTGGTGCTTTCATTGCCCGTTATGGCGCCACTTGTATTCATATTGTTCCCGTCGCCGCTGGCAGGAATCAGGTTACAGGCCTGGGTGGGTTTAGGTTATGTTTCCCTGTTCAGTATGTTGATTGGTTTCGTGTTCTGGTACCGTGGATTGGCGCAGGGAGGTATTGCGGCTGTAGGACAGCTGCAGCTGCTGCAGCCATTTTTTGGGTTGGCGCTGGCTGCAGGCTTGCTGCATGAAGAAGTAAGTATTGGTATGCTAGGGATCACTGTAGGGGTTATTCTTTGTGTGGCGGGATCGAGGAGGTTTGCGAAATAATGGTAGCGGAAACTGCCTGTTACTTTTTGCTATCAAGGGCATCCGTCAGTGTATCATCTTTACCTGA
>NZ_DATMTE010000286.1:0-6283 GCF_035564935.1 Chitinophaga sp.
CGGATCAGTCGCTCGTGAAGTTTTCATTTGATAAAGACGCTTATGTAAAACGCCTCAACAGCATAGTAGAAAAGAAATATGATCTCAAAAAATACTTTCTGAAAGACATTGATGTCAAAAGCGCGGTAAAATCCTTTGCCAGCAGCCGGTTAGAAGCGCTCCGGCAAAAACTCACGGGGCTGGGAGAAAAGCAGTCTGCTGCCTTCGGCCAGTTGCTCAACAGCGATCATATCATCCAGCTGGATTCGTTGCAACTACGGAATGAGTTAATGAACAATAGAGTCCTGGGCATTACAGCGGAAGACCTTGAGCCGGCTGTTGCGGCATTGCAGGATAGTATCTTACTGGCACATCCGGTGGCCGACAGCAGCCTCAATGAACTGTTGGAACATTTCCGTACAGCCAGTGCAGCCAGAAAGTATATGGCGGGCGTTTTTGCGCTGAAGAAAGAAGTAGGAGAGGGCCTGCGGGCTAAATCCATTATCTCGGACGAGCGGGTGGCCGGAGGAAAAATCAACGGGCAACTGGAAGAGGAGAGCAACAAAATCAGGAACATTAAAGAACTGTTGCCATTAAGCGGTCTGCAACGCCTGTTATTAAGTGCCAAACAACTCGACATCGGTAACATTGCAGCTTCCGGAAGTAAAGGTGGGGTACAGGACCTGTTTATGTCCGGTATACAAACCAGTTTTCTGAACAACAATAAATTCCTGATGCTGGGTGCCGGAAAGCGTATCGACGGCGGAACAATAAAAGACCTTGCTTTTAATTCGTCGCTTGATCCGGGTGCTTACAGCATGCAATTCCTGCAAATGGGCGCCGGTGATATTACGCAGCCACACAGCCATGCAGGGGTCGTGAACGCCAATACCAAAAGCGATTCCCGCCGCCAGTATACTACCCTGAATTTACCTAGAAATACTTTTGTAGGTGCTTTTTCGGAAGATATCAGCCTGGGTAGTTATGGCCGTATCGCGGCACAATTATCAAAGTCCAATAACCAGTTTAAGAATTCGGCAGTAGGTAATGACCCGATGCTGGCCAGTAAAGCTGCTGCATTATCGCTGTTCAACGATTTCTGGGAAACCTTGTCTGTGGGGCTCGACTACAACGGGCAGGTAAGTGAGTGGAATATGAACCAGCGTGCCTATGTCAGCTATTCTGGCCTGGGATATAATAACCCCGCTTCTCCTGGAGCAGGAAGAGGAACGATTCGTTACGGATTAAAACTGAAAAGAAACTGGTATAAAAATAAACTGGTACTGGGAGTAAGATCTGATTTCCAGGATATCAGTTCTTCGGCATTGACTTCCAGTAAATGGAAAAACAGGCAGTTTGCTATTGATGGCCGCTGGAAACTGAATAAGAAGATCGCCTTTGATGCGCGTTTTAATCAGTCGGCCATGAAAAGCACCGGTGAAAAGGCCGCCTCCTTTCAGTATATGACCCGGCAATTATCGCTCGCTTCACAGGTGCAGGGAAAAATGGCCGCACTTCCATATAACAGCAATATTATGCTGGGATATCAGCAGATCGATATTTTGCCACAACACAGCACCTTACTGAATATTAATATTAACCACAACCTTTTGATCAGCTCACATGTCCTTTCGTTAAACCTGTTTTACAACAAAGATATTAAGGGCGAGGCTGTGTATGCCAACCGCCTTACGGTGGAAACGGGATGGACCTACGAGGTGTTGAAGAAAATAAGCTGTAGCAGCGGTATTACCTACCTGGATAATAAGGCGGTGGTGCGGCAAGTGGGTCTGAGGCAAACAGCGGGCGCCAGTGTACTGCCCAGGTTAAATGTGAATATGTATGTTGACTGCCGTAAAAGCCTGTTGAATACGCCACAGAACTATCTGTTCGGCAACTTCAGAAGTGAACTGGCTATTTCTTACCAATTGAATTAAGCACCTATGTTAAAGTTTTATCAGGGAGTGATTTTTTTGATGCTGTTTTGTACTGTTCAACTCCGTGCCCAGGTATCCTTTATTTTTATCCCGGAACTGCATGGCCGCACATTGGATGGCCTGTTGCAGGTGAGGCTTGCGAATACCGGCAGCCAGTCGCAACTGGTAAGTCTTACCGTAAAAGTATCTGCTGCCGGTGCCGGCAATATTGTCAGTATAAAAACACCTGCCTTTCAATTAATGCCCGGCACCAACTCCTTACCGGGTGGATTGATTGCCAGATCCGCCATCCGCTTTGCGGAAAATAAGGTGGCCACTATCTGTCGCCAGTCCGGCTACTTTACGGAAGGGGATTACGAATATTGTTTTGAATTGAATGCCGGTGATCAGTCGCATCAGGGCGAAACCCTGGGCGACCAGTGCTTCGATTATTACCTCCAGCCGTTTTCTCCCTTGCTGCTATTGAACCCGGCAGAAGAAGACAAGATCTGTAACAAGCGCCCTCCCTTTTTCTGGCAACCACTATTGCCGGCTGTTCCGGGTGTGCAATACCGGCTCGTACTCACGGAAGTGAAACCCGGACAGGCAAAGGTAGAAGCACTTAATTACAATATGCCTTTGATTAACCAGCTGGGCATTAATTCTCCCATGCTTTTCTATCCTTCTCTGGCAAAAGATCTTGTGCAGGGAAAAACTTACGTGTGGCAGGTAAGCGCCTACAAAAATGATATGCTGCTGGTGAACTCCGAGATATGGGATTTCACTGTGTTCTGCGAAGAGGAAACCGCGGCAGAAGTACCGGAAAGCTTCAGGGATATCACAGATCTGACAAAAGGTAATTTTTATGTGGCCCGCGGAAAAGTGCTGTTTGCGGTAGAAAATGTGTACGACAAAGCCCCGCTGAATTATAAGATCCGTTGTATCACCAGGCCCGAACTGGAAATGCGTAAACTACCGGCGATCAAACTGAATCGTGGAAATAACCATGTGATCATACCCCTGGCAGAGAACAGGTCATTCGTGGATGGCTACTATTACCTGCTGGAGTTGAAGCTGCCTAACGGTGAAGAAAAACAATTAAGATTTCTTTATAAAAGTGAAACGGAATAGCGATGAAATACTTAATAATATCCGTGATGATAGGATTGTTAATGTCTGCCTGTCATTCAGGAAAGAAAGAAATAAAAGCTTTTTATGCCAACAATGGCCAGGCGCTGGTTCAGGAACAGGATGCAGGAGGTATCGGGGTAAGGGCCAGTTACCTGCCGGTGCAGTGGGAACGAATGCTGGGAAGGGAAAATCCAGATGCAGCGGGGGAAATGACATTTAAGCTAAACGTTGCCTTGCCAGCTTCCTCCCGGGAAGACAACCTGAAAATGAAGGCGGTAAGCGTGGATACCCTGTTCTGGCTGGTAGTAGGAAGTGATACACTGGCGGCACAGTTTACACAGCGAATCCCGAATGGAAGTCCCTCTTCAGCAGAATACCTGACCACTTTCAAAAGGGCCGTGCCGGAAGGAACAGCCGTATTGTATTTCGTGATGAATGACTGGATGTATACGCATCATAAGTTGGTGTTTCCCTTTCAGGTAACACATATCAATAGTATTGACTCATTAAGCAGCAGGTTATGATTCCAGGAAACATCCTATTCAGAAAGTCCATTGCAGTTTTTTTTCTAGGCTTGCTTGCCTTCCAGATATTGGTACCCTGTGCTGCATGGGCACTTACAACCGGTCCCTCTCAACCGGAAAGCAAACAGTTTGCGGAAGCAGGTACCAGTGAAACGGTCGACATGTTTACCGGTGCGTTTAAATACAATATTCCGATAATGGATATTGATGGTTATCCCGTCAATTTAAATTACCAGTCTGGTGTAGGAATGGATGATGAGGCCAGCTGGGTAGGACTGGGCTGGAATCTCAATGTGGGCGCCATTAACCGGAGCCTGAGAGGTATTCCGGATGATATGAACGGAGATAAGGTAATCACGGAACATTATACGGCGCCTAAAACAACAACCGGTGGCCGGGGAACTGTTAAAGCGGAGTTCTTTGGCGGGGCGAAACTGATTGGCCTGAAAGGCTCTTTGTCGCTCGGTATCTTCAGTGATACGTATACCGGTATAGGAGCGGAGTTCGGCATAAATGCCGGTATCTCTCTTACACGCGGGAGCGGTGCCTTAACACCCGGACTGGGTGTGGGCCTGATGTCCAATACCAGTAACGGGGTGGATGTATCGCCTAATATCACGCTGGCTTTATATGATAAGTCGAATGAAAATAAGACCACGAACGTAGGGCTGTCGGCCAATCTTGGTTATAACACCCGCCAGGGGCTGAAAAGCCTTACACTGAACGGGTCTTTCGGTGTAACCACGAGAGACTGGGATAATCAACCGGGTTCCTCCAGTTTTGATGTGGGCGGCATCGGATTCACTTATAACACACCACCTTTTTATCCGCATATCGGCGTGCCCTATAGGTCTACCAACCGTAGCTACAGTATAGATGTAGGACCATCCGGTGCTGGTGCTTTTGCGGGTGTAGGACTTACCGGCTACCGGTATAAACGCGAAATACTGAACAGGATTAATACTAATCCGGCATACGGATACCTGTATGCTAACCAGGGTAAAGATGTGCCCAACGCAGTAATGGATTTCATGCGGGAGAAAGATAATGCGGTGATTCCCAACATGCCAAACATTGCGATTCCTATCGCTACGGCCGATATTTTTTCCTATTCCAGCCAGCTGGGAAGCGGGCAATTCCGCCTGCATCGCGGCGGTTCAGGCGTGGTGTTTGACCCTGCGGTCAATGACGCGAATAACACCACTACCCTTGGAGTAGATCTGGGTTTTGGATTATACTTTCATGGTGGGGTCACGTTTTATAAGCAGGATGTATCCAACAAAACGGGTAAGTGGACAAACGGTAACCTATTCAATGGAGTAGCTGATTATAGGAACAACGATAATACCCTCGAAGAGCATGCCTATTTTAAGCAGATGGATGAGAAGAATGTGGGCAACAATGACTATGAGACATTGATCAGAGGCGAAGACGTAGTGCGTGTGTCTTTGGATGGACTCGGCAGCAAAAGTGAACTGAAAGACGGATATAATAATACCTATCCCATATCCACATCCAACCCGCTGACAAAGAAAGAAAGACAGGTAAGACGTAATGCCATTTCCTATCTCACCGCCTCAGAAACCTACCAGGGTGGCGTGATAAGAATGAAAGAAGATTACCGGGAGAACAAAGTAACTGGTTTTACACCCGCGTTACCTTCCGCAGTAACAGAGTCAAGATATGGTACCCATCTTTCTGAATTTACGGTCACAGGAGACGATGGGAAAAGAATGGTATACAGCCTGCCCGTTTATAACAAGGTACAGGAGGAGTATTCATTTGCTACAGATCCGAATGCAGTGAAGGAGGAGGACAGAAACCTCGTAGGATTTTCGCTGAAACCCGATGGAGGAATTCAGCACAATTACGGCATTGATAAATATTTTCATAAGGAAACGCAGCCTGCCTATGCATCGGCTTTCCTGTTGTCTGCGATATTGTCGCCCGATTATGTAGATGTAACAGGCGATGGTATTTCAGACGATGACATGGGTACTGCCATTAAATTTAACTATACAAAGGTAAACGGTAATTACAAGTGGCGCTCTCCGATGAAGCCGAATAGGGCGCTGTATAACAAAGCATTGAATGCTGATCAGGATGATGATAAAAGTAGCATCGTATATGGGGAGAAGGAAATATGGCTTTTAAACTCCATCGAAACAAAAAACAAGGTCATGTTTTTCCTGTTAGACAGCAGGAATGATGCGTTAGGTGTTACCGGTATCACCGGCGCTATAGACAATACCGCCAATGGCAGACAGCGTTGTTTGAAGGAAGTCCGCCTGTATTCGAAGAAAGATCTTACGACACCCATAAAAACAGCGGTATTCAACTATGACTACACGCTCTGTCAGAAAGTACCCAACCAGGCTGTTGCCGATAGTGGTAAACTTACCTTAACGGGTTTGCACTTTACCTATGGTGCTTCTACCAAAGGGAAACATTTCCCCTATACTTTCAAATATACGGGCAAGAATCCCAATTATGAATATCTCTCTACCGACAGGTGGGGTAATTATAAAGCGGCCAAATCCGGTTTGAATAATTTAAATAATGATCGCTTCCCTTATAGTACACAAGATAAGGCGATCGCTGATCAGAATGCCAGTGCCTGGAATTTGACGTATATCAGTTTGCCAACCGGCGGAGAAATTAATGTAGACTATGAATCCGGCGACTACGCTTACGTACAGGATAAACCGGCGATGGAGATGGTGGAACTGACCC
>NZ_DATMTE010000287.1:0-5058 GCF_035564935.1 Chitinophaga sp.
AGTTTAAAGCTCCGCGCCTCCTATGGCCTGCTGGGAAATGAAAATATTAAACCGGACGACGCCCCGGGCTACCAGTACCTGCAGAACCTCAACCTGCAAACAAATGTGCTCAGCACATTAACCAGCTCGGGCCAGCCCTACGGCGCCAATATCCCCACCATTGTATACGCCAAACTCGCCAATCCCAATATCACCTGGGAAACAGCAAAGAAAGCCAACATCGGTATAGACGCGTCTTTATTTAACCATTTTAATGTAACGTTAGATGTGTTCAGCGAAACCAGGAACAACATCCTGGCGCCAAGGAACCTGAGTATCCCGGGGGTAAGCGGTATCAGCAGCAGCCAGATCCCCGATGAAAATATAGGTAAGGTAACCAACAAAGGTGTGGAAGCCTCCGTGATGTACGAAACCCGCTTCAATGAAGTGAAATTCAATATCGGCGGTAACTTTAGCTTTATCAAAAACAAAGTCATCTTCCTGGATGAAGCACCGGGTACCCTCTCTTATCAGAAAGTGGAAGGCCATCCCATCAATGCCGGTCTGTACTACCGCAGCATCGGTATCTTCAAAGACCAGGCGCAGATAGATGCTACACCACATGCGCCAGGTACCATGCCCGGCGACCTGATCCTGGAAGACTACGACGGCGATAAACAGATCACGGCAGCAGACCGCGTGCGGATTGACCAGAACAACATCCCGCAAATCGTATATGGGATCACGTTAGGCGCCTCCTGGAAAAACATTGACATCAATGTTTTATTCCAGGGACAGGGAGAATCCGCACAATACCTCCTTTGGGAATCCGGTGAATTTGGCTCCTTCCTGAAGGAATGGGCGGATAACCGCTGGTCGCCGGAAAATACCAATGCTTCCTGGCCACGCCCGGTATCAAGACCTAACTCCAGCAACCTCGGCGCTTACCCAAGCACTTTCTGGAACTGGAATACATCTTTCCTCCGTTTGAAGAACCTGGAAATAGGCTATAACCTGCCAGCAGC
Source organism: Chitinophaga sp. (assembly GCF_035564935.1). Classification (GTDB taxonomy): domain Bacteria; phylum Bacteroidota; class Bacteroidia; order Chitinophagales; family Chitinophagaceae; genus Chitinophaga. Next base: position 1,005 of record NZ_DATMTE010000287.1, read on the forward strand.
TTTGATCTCCAAAGCATCTATCAAATCAGCCCGCTTTTATGTGAATGGCTTTAACCTGCTCACCTTTACACGAGTGAAACAGATAGACCCGGAAGGCACCGATGGCAGCGGATATTTCTACCCGCAGCAAAAAGTGTTTAACGTAGGCGTGAACGTGAATTTTTAAGAGGGAGAAATAAATCATTTACTATTTCAATTGCAAAGAAATGAAGACTAAAAATATTTCACTGATCCTGGTAGCTGCCGCCATGGCTGCATTGGGAGCATGTAAAAAAGATTTCCTGGATACCACGCCTACCAGCATCATCACCGATGCGGCGGTATGGGGCGATTCCTCGCTGGCGGAAGCCTATATTACAGGCCGGTACATCGGCGTAGGCGGCAACAACGATGGCGGAAAACCAGGCTTCGGCCGCGGCTTTGAAGATGCCTGGATGAGCTCTGTAACAGATGAATCGGTAGTGGTATGGGATAACAATACCTGGTTTGTACAACAGGGCGCTCTCACACCCGACAGAACCGGCTGGATGAGCGATACATGGGTAAGAAGTTACCGCAGCATCCGCGAGATCAATTACGCATTGGCCAACATCGATAAAGTGCCCATGAGCGATTATGGTAAAGAAAGACTAAAAGGAGAACTCCACTTTATCCGCGCCTGCCGCTACCAGGACCTCATCCGCAATTTCGGCGATGTACCCCTGGTAGGCGACCGCGTATATAACCTGGACGATACCAATTTTGATTCGCTCTTTATCCGCAAACCGGTACAGGAATGTATCCAATATGCATTGAGTGAACTGAATACCGCCGCAGCCATGATGCAGGATAAAAGCTATCCTGCCGGCCGGGGTTCCTACGCCGCCGCACTGGCGCTAAAAGCACGCCTGTTGTTATACGCAGCCAGCCCGTTGTATACCAATAACGTGAACGATAAAACGAAATGGGCGGCTGCCGCTTCTGCTGCCCAGGCCGTGATAGCGCTGAATAAGTTCTCGCTTTATAACAATTATAAAACCTTATTCACCATCAGCGGCACCAGTGAGGATATTTTTGAGCGGGTATATTCCCCTACCAATGAACACACAAACCTGGAACTGGTAAACGGCCCTAACGGCTATGGCGGATGGGGCGGTAATACCCCTATGCAAAACCTGGTAGATGACTATGAAATGGCTGATGGCTCCCGGTTCAACTGGAACAATCCTGCGCAAAAGGCAAACCCCTACCAGAACAGGGATCCCCGCTTTTACGCCAGCATCCTTTATAACGGCGCTCCTTACAGGAACCGTAATGTGGAAACATTCCGTCCGGGTGGCAAAGACAGTAAAGATGGTAACGGCAACTGGAACACCAGTCCTACGGGCTATTATGTAAGGAAATACATCAACGAAAGCAACCCGGTGGAAAACCCGAACCAAACCGCTTATCAGCCCTGGAAATATTTAAGGTATGCAGAAGTACTGCTCAACTATGCGGAAGCGCAGAACGAAGCCGCAGGACCGGATGCCTCTGTATATAAAGCAATAAATGATATCCGCGCCAGGGCCGGTATGCCTGAACTGCCGAAAGGGCTTTCAACAGACAGCATGCGGATCCGCATCCGCAACGAGCGCCGCATTGAGCTGGCCTTTGAAGAGCACCGCTACTTCGATGTACGCAGGTGGAAAATTGCCGAAGTAACAGAAAATATTCCTGCATACGGCGTATTGCCCTCCAAACAATCAGACGGCACTATCGTGTATACAAGGATCATTGCACTGGATAACCGCAAGTTTGATAAAACAAAAAATTACTGGGTACCTATTCCGCAGTCAGAAATTAATTCATCGGGAAGAAAGCTCCGTCAGAACGACGGCTACTGATCTTCTCCTAAAAAGTAATACGGATAACGGTGCACCGTTATCCGTATTGTTTATATCTTACTGTAGCAATAAGTTAAAAAGATTTTCTTCATGATACGATCCATTCATTTGAAACGGAGCTGCTGGTTACTGGTGATGATTTGCGGACAGGCCACCGCACAGGATGTAAAGCCGGTTACTATCCCCCTGGAATCAAAGAACAATGCCGTGGTATTACAGGTAGATGCAAAAGGACAATTGTCCACACTCTACTTCGGTACAAAACTGTCCAATGCCGCAGAGTATAGCCAGGTACCATCGGCATACAAACAAACGGAAGATTACTCCGGGGTAGCCAATGCCGCTTATACCGCCGCCGGTACAAAAAACCTGCTGGAACCGGCTATCGCGGTTACCCATACAGACGGCAACAATGGATTGGATCTGCGGTATGTAAGCCATAAAACCATATCCCGCGGCCCCGGTGTTGATGAAACCAGCATCCTGCTGAAAGATCCTGTATACCCGTTTGAAGTAACCCTGTATTATAAAGTATACAAAGCGGAAGATGTGATAGAGCAATGGTCCGTGATCCGGCACCAGGAAAAAGGAAACGTTACCCTGCAAAAATTTGCCTCTGCTAATCTGTACCTGAAAGCCCCCCGGTACTGGCTCCGCCAGTATCATGGCGACTGGGCCAAAGAAATGCAGCCGGAAGAAACCCCGCTGACACACGGTATTAAAACGCTCGATTCCAAACTGGGTACCCGCGCCAACTTATTCCAGCCGCCGGTATTCATGGTATCGCTGGGGCAGCCGGCTACGGAAGACCAGGGCAGTGTGCTGTACGGACTGATGGAGTGGAGCGGCAATTTCCGCATCGACCTGGAACTTGACAACCTGGATAACTTACGTATCATAGCCGGGATCAATAATTACGCATCTCCCTATGTATTAAAAACAAATACCGCTTTTGAAACACCGCCTTTCCTGTATACCTTCTCTGATAAGGGAAAAGGAGAAGCCAGCCGCAAACTGCAAAGCTGGGCCAGGAACTATAAAATACTGGACGGCAAAGGCGACAGGCTCACGTTATTAAACAACTGGGAAGCTACTTATTTCAACTTCAATGAATCTGTGCTGAAAGGATTATTAAAAGATACAAAAGATCTCGGGGTAGACCTGTTCCTGCTGGACGATGGCTGGTTTGGTAATAAATTCCCGCGCAACAGCGATCACGAAGGGCTGGGCGACTGGCAGGAGAACCGCAAGAAACTGCCCAACGGCATTGCAGCGCTGGATAGCACGGCGCAAGCCACGGGAGTGAAGTTTGGCATCTGGGTAGAACCCGAAATGGTAAGCCCGAAAAGTGAATTGAATACCCAACACCCGGATTGGGTGCTGAGGCAACCCGGCAGGGAAGAACATTATTTCCGGCACCAGCTGGTGCTGGACCTGAGCAACCCAAAGGTACAGGACTTCGTTTTCAGCGTGGTGGATTCCCTGTTTATAAAAGCCCCCGGGTTATCCTATATCAAATGGGATTGCAACGCTGTGATCTATAATGTGTGGTCGGCTTACCAGAAACAGCAGCAGTCGCAGGTATACGTAGAATACGTAAGGGGCCTGTATAAAGTACTCGCCAGGCTGCGGGCCAAATACCCCCACGTGCCCATGATGCTTTGCTCCGGCGGTGGCGGCCGGGTAGACTATGCCGCACTACAGTATTTTACCGAATACTGGCCAAGCGATAACACCGATCCGCTGGAACGGATTTTTATCCAATGGGAAAATTCTTACTTTTATCCGGCCATTGCCAGCGCCAACCATGTAACGGACTGGGGCAAACAACCGGTCAAGTTCAGGGTAGACGTAGCCATGATGGGCAAGCTGGGCTTTGATATTGTGGTAAAGGAATTAAAAGAGAAAGAGCTGGCTTTCTGTAAAGAGGCCATCAGCAATTATAATGCTTTGAAAGATGTGATCTGGCATGGCGACCAATACCGCCTGGCAGACCCGCACGAGGGCAGCGTAGCGGCAGTAATGTATGTGAATGAAAAGAAATCTTCCGGCGTACTGTTCAACTACCTGGTTAATTACCGTTATGGAGAAGGCAGCAAATTCCCTATCCGGTTAAAAGGCCTGGACCCCGCAAAGAAATACCGCCTGGAAGAAATCAATGTATATCCCGGAGAGGCTTCAACCATACC
>NZ_DATMTE010000288.1:0-1672 GCF_035564935.1 Chitinophaga sp.
AAAAAGAACAAACGTTTGCTGATAATTAAATTCTCATGCTCTTTCACCCACTTACGTAACTGAAGTTTACCAATATAAATACTGGAGCCAAGTATAATACATTCTGCATTCAGCAGCTGCTGCGTGGTTTCCAAACCGGCCGGAACAACCGGCCATCCAAGGGCGTCTCCCAACCACAACGCATACTGACGGGTAGCGCCATATTTACCCTTATAAATTATAAGACCTTTCATAAACAGCTGTATTAAGGATGAGTAATAAATACAGGGATATTAACTGTGCGCAGAATATTATCCGCATCACTCCGGTGAAAAAAGCGGGATACGCCGCTTCTGCCGTAGGCTCCATAGGTAACAATACAATCATTCCGGTCAATCAGCAGTGCCAGGAACTCGGTAGCTGGTTCCCCATTCAGGATAGCATATTCTACCGTGTCATAATGTAAATCCATATATTCACGGAGTTTGGGCTCCCAGGGAATGTTATGGTTATTATTTTCTGCTACATACACCACTTTCACCGGCATATCGGAATAACCAGGGAAAAGCTGGGTGAACTGTTTTATGGCATACATAGAAGAGTATGAGCCATTATAGGAGAATACAACCTGTTTAATGGCCGGCATCACTTCGGGCAACACCATAACAGGGCATTCAGCGTCTGCCAGCAGGTCTTTTACGAACCTGGGCGGGTCTGTATCATACAGGGTAGCAAATGAAGTGCTGTTATTAATCAACAAAAGATCGGCAAACCGGCTTTCTTCTATCACTTTCTCCGCCGGCATTCCTGCTGTTTCCCGGACTTTAATTTCCACGTTACCGTCATCATAAAGCTCACGAAGTTGTTTCAGGTTGTTATCACGCCGAAATTCCAACGCTGCCCGGCTCTCGGCAGTAATCTGCTCATAATTGTATGCATAGCCTCCCGGGTACATCACACCTGCCGGCGTTAGTTCACTCACAATATCGTCAAGGCATATTACCGTTAAGGGACTTTGTGCTTCTTTCGCAAAATATTTAAAAGTTGCTACCTGCCCCGGAGCAAACTGGAGTGCATCTATGGCTGCAATAATTTTTTTCATAATGATTATAGCATTAATAATGAGTAATAAAAAACGGTCGTGTCACCAGTTTTACCACCAGTGAAGCTGGATTAGGAATAAATACGTTGGATAAAATACCCCGTCCGTAGGCTCCCATCACAATAAATACTTTTTCCTTACTGATCATGAATTCCAGCAAACGGGTGCTTACACGTTCATCCTCCACTAACAGGATCTCTGCGTTGGTGTAGTGCGTATCCAGCCACTCCTTTAATCTTGATTCGTCTCCCCTGATAGGTCTGCCGGTTCCTGTTATACTCAGTACGGTAGCTTTACAGGTTCCAAGTTCAGGAAACATATTTGCAAACTGTTTCATGGCAAACACCGATGAGCAACTTCCGTTATAGGTAAAAACAATCTCATCCACCCCTTCAAAGCTTTCAGGCGCCAATACTACAGGGCATTCAGACTTCTCCAGCACTTCTTTTACAAATGTAGTAGGAACGCTTTCCGGCCTCCAGGAAAACGAAGTAGCTGCATCCAATACTATCAGATCAGCGTAACGGCTTTCATTTATCACCTCCGTAGCCGGCATTCCCTTGTCCAAATGTACCAGGCAATTCACGCCAT
>NZ_DATMTE010000289.1:0-16220 GCF_035564935.1 Chitinophaga sp.
CGTATGATTGATGATAAACCTGATCTGCAACTGGCACACCCTTTACTGGCTGGGGTGGAAGAGGGCGTGTTAAAGGCTTTTTCACTGGAGCAGATGGCCTTTACACGCAGCGGTTTGCACTGCGATCTGCATCCGCGCTGGAAACGCGATGGCAAGGTGGTGGCATTCGACTCCATCCATGAAGGCCGCCGCATGATTTACGGTTATGATGTGAGCAGTATTATTCATGCACATAAAAATGTATTGGTATGATTGCCATCCTGCAGCCATTGGTACCACATTACCGCGAACATTTTTTTAACCGGCTCCATGAGCAGGCGCCTTTCGATCTGTATTGTTATGACCAGGCGGATGCTATCAAACAACAAAACCTTTCAGCGGGTAATACCGCCGTGAAACAATTGCCCGCGTTTAGCGTAGGTCCGTTTGTGTTATATAACCCGTTACGTTTTTTTAAGAAGGATTATAAAATACTGGTGCTGATGCTCAACTTTGGGCATCTTTCCACCTGGATGATCCTGTTGCTGAAACCCCTGCTAAAGCAGAAAATCATCCTCTGGGGGCATGGTATCTCCGTGAAGCGGTATGTACAGGAAGAACAAAAGCCCAGTCGGCTTCTGAGATGGATGATCCGGCTGGCAGATGCTACGTGGTTTTACACCCCAAAGGAAATGGCGCTGTGGCAGCAGGAAATGCCCGGCTTAAAAGCAGTAGCCCTGAATAACACCATTTCGGAAGTGGAGAAGATCATGCAGCAGGAAGCGCCGGATAAAACTGCGTTGCGTGAAAAGTATAAGATCCGTTCCAAACGCATATTGATCTACTGCGCCCGGTTTAATGAAACCGGCCGCCGTATTGACCTGCTGGAGAAGCTGATGCAGGAAACCGATCCGGAAGAGTATGGATTTATCATTATCGGCGCCGGCAAATACAAACCGGATTTTAGTAGTTATCCACATGTGTATGATTTCGGGGCTGTATATGATGCTACCGTAAAACAGGAGCTGTTTGGCATAGCTGATCTGTATTTCCAGCCGGGATGGATAGGCTTATCGGCGGTGGAAGCCATGGCTTATGGTAAGCCGGTATGTACGTTCAAACGCAGTGAAAACGTGTTGCAATGCGTGGAGTACAGCTATATCCGGGATGGTTATAATGGCCTGATCTTCGACAACATGGAAGAATGTTTGTATGCACTGGATCAGTTATCGGATGAGGAGATCAACAGGCTGGGGCAACATGCGAAACATTTTGTAGGAGCGCATCTTACCATGACAGCTATGGTAGATAATGCTTTTCACTCTTTAGATGCGATGAATAAATAAAGCTCGTTTATGAAGATACTTTTTATTGTTCCTTCCTACAAGCCGGCCTATGTGTACGGAGGCCCGATTGTAGTAATAGCGCGACTGGCGGAACAGCTGGTGTTAATGGGGCACCAGGTGGAAGTGTATACCACTACGGCCAACGGCGCAAAGGAACTGGATATAGCCGCCAACAGCACGGTGATGATAGAAGGTGTAAAAGTTACCTACTTCAAAAGGATCACCGGCGATCATACACATGTTTCGCCGGCGTTGTGGAAAGCGGTGTGGTTCAATGCGGGCCGGTTTGATAAGGTGCACATCCATTCCTGGTGGAATTTTCTTGTAATGGGCGCATCGTTTATATGTAAGTGGAAAAACCTGAAACCTGTATTATCGCCGCATGGCATGTTCTGCGATTATGTGCTTACCGCCCGCAATAACCGGAAAAAGAAGTTGCTGCATACGGTAATGGGTAAACGTTTATTAAAGCATACCTATTTGCATGTGTCGTCGGAGCTGGAGTGGAAAGAATGCAGGCAGGTGAACAACAGTTGGGAAGGCGGGCAGGTATTTAACCTGGTGGCTCTGCCGGCGGAGAATTTTTTACGTGCGGAGAACGACGTGTTTACTATCAGTTTTCTTTCACGGGTAGATCCCAAGAAAGGGCTGGACCTGCTGATCCGGGCGCTGGCCATTGTATCGTTCCCTTACCGTTTGCAGATTGCCGGTAGTGGCGATGTGGCGTATGTGGCTGAATTGAAGGAATTAATTGCTTCGCTTGATATGGATAACAGCGTTGAATGGGTAGGTTGGAAAGGCAGTGAGGATAAGTTTCATTTCCTCGCTGCCACCGACCTTTTTGCGCTTACTTCGCGGAATGAAAACTTCGCCATTGTGGTGATCGAGTCGCTGTACGCAGGTACGCCCGTGCTGATCAGCGACCAGGTAGGGTTGGCTGCATATGTACAGGAACATGACCTGGGCTGGATCACCGGAATTAACAGCGTGGAGATGATTGCCGCGAAACTTACTACCGCTTATGGGCAGAAAGAACAACGGCAACGCATTACCCGGGCAGCGCCTGTGCAGATCCGGAATGATTTTAATGATGCCGCACTGGCATCGTCTTATATAGCACTATATGAAAAATGTAGTTAGATGAAGATAGCGGTAGTAATACTCACTTTTAATGAATCGTTGCACCTGGGCCGCTGCCTGGAGAATCTCCGCCAGATAGCGGACGAGCTGTATGTGATAGATGCTTTTTCTACAGATGACACAGTGACGATCGCAGAGAGATACGGCGCAAGGGTTTTTCAGCGGAAATGGATCAACTATGCTAACCAGTTTCAATGGGCGTTGGACCATTGTGGTATTGAAGCGCCTTGGATAATGCGCATGGACGCAGATGAATACCTGGAACCCGGACTGGTAAAGGAAATCCAACATCGTATAGATAAGGTACCTGACGATATAACGGGAATATATATACGCCGTAAGGTATTATTCAAAGGTAAATGGATCCGCTTTGGTGGTTTCTACCCGCATACCCTGTTGCGGATATGGCGTAATGGGGTTGGCAGCATCGAACAGCGCTGGATGGACGAGCATATTGTGTTATCCAACGGCGCTACGATGTTGTTTAAGGAACATATAGTAGATGATAACCTGAACTCTATTCACTGGTGGGTGAACAAACATAATAACTACGCCATCCGTGAAATGGTAGACCTGCTGAATATCCGCTATGGCTTCTGGAAAACCGATGAAAGATTGTTGCGGGCCAATGGTACCCAGGCGAAACGAAAACGCTTTCTGAAAGAAAAAGTATATGCGGCTATGTCGCCGGGGATGCGTGCCTCGCTGTACTTCCTGTTCCGCTATGTAGTGCGGGCCGGTTTCCTGGATGGATATAAAGGTTTCCTTTTTCACTTTATGCAGGGATACTGGTATCGGTTACTCGTAGACGTTAATGTACAGGAGTTTCAGCAGAAACTGGAAGGAAATGAAAGCAGGGAAGATATTATGGCGCTATTGAAACAGGACTATAACATTCATATCTGATATCACATGACCACTAATCTTGCTGCATTTAATACCGGTAACTATTACGCCGGGCCGAAGTGGAAAGTGCTGTTATGGTACTTTTGTAATTACTATATTTTTAACAGTGCTTTCCCCTGGCCTTACAGCCTCAAAGGCCGGCTGCTGAAGCTATTTGGCGCCCGTATCGGTAAGGGCTTCGTTATAAAAACAAAAGTGCGGATCAAGTATCCGTGGTTACTCACGGTAGGTGATCATTGCTGGATAGGAGAGTCGGTGTGGATCGATAACCTGGCCCCTGTAACACTGGGCAATCATGTTTGTCTTTCCCAGGGTGCATTGCTGCTTACCGGCAATCATGATTATAAACGTGCCGATTTTCCTTACCGCCTTGGCCCTATTAATATTGATAACGGCGCCTGGATAGGCGCTATGGCAGTGGTTTGCGCCGGTGTTACCTGTGGGAGTCATGCGGTGCTTACGGTGAACAGCGTGGCTTCAAAAGATTTGCAACCCTGGCTGATCTACTCCGGCAATCCTGCAATGGCAGTACGCAAACGGGAAATAAACGCGCACACAGTAACATTGCTAAATACAGCGGCTATATGAAAAAGTGGTGGTTATATATCGCGTTAACTGGTAGTTATGCAACCGCATGGGCGCAAACCCGCCTGGCTGACTCACTGGAGGTGCACGCCGGCATTACCGGTACTATTGCGGCAAAAGATTACCAGCCGCTCTGGCTCATGGCAAATCATTTTGGCACCATCAGCAACCGGAAGGGCGATGTATCCAGTCATATAGGCTTTAGCAACCGGCACGTATGGAAGGATGATTTTTATATAAGGTACGGGCTGGATGTTTATAATAACGACCAGTTCCATCAAACGTTCATAGAGCAGGGGTATTTGAAAGCAGGTTACAGGCACTGGGAAATCAGGGCCGGGCGGTATGAAGAAATTATCGGGGAAACAGATAGAGACCTCAGCAGCGGCTCCATGGGCATCAGCGGAAATGCGCTGCCAATACCGAAAGTTGGCATAGCTGTTACAGATTATACCAACATCCCTTACACTAATGGATGGGTACAGTTTAAAGGGCTTATCAGCCATGGCTGGATGGGAAACGACCAGTATATTAAAAATGCCTGGTTGCACGAAAAGAATTTTTATCTCCGGATAGGTAAAAGAAGATTAAAGGTATTTGGAGGTATTCAGCACTACGCCGTATGGGGTGGGAACCGGAAGGACCTGCCAAAGATCACCGCCGGCTGGCAGGGATTTATGGATGTGTTATTGGTAAAAACAAAAGACGACGGCACCGTGGGCACCACGGAAATACATCCTAACCGGCCCGGCGATCACCGGGGTATCATAGAAGGTGGCATTGAATGGGAAAATGAACGATTGCTGCTCCGCATGTATAACCAAACACCGTTTGAATCAGGGCAGGGTATTGATATCCGTAACATCGACCGTCTTCTTGGCATTGTGTATATTAACAAGCAGGCCGGTAGCTGGCTGGAAAAGATGACGGCGGAGTTTATCTATACCAAACAAATGAATGATTTTTTCCCGCTTCACCAGCGTGAAAGCTACTATAACAACGGCGTGTATCTTACCGGTTGGGATTATCATGAGCGGGTGATTGGCACGCCGCTGTTTATTGACAGGGACCGTGGACAACATTATTTCCCCTCCATGAAGCCATTCAACTGGGATGCCCCGAAAGATTCGCTGCGGGCAAAAGGAGGAAACATCATTAACAACCGTATCATGGGAGTGCATGTTGGCGCATTTTATCATCTCCCAAAAAAAATTACCGGCAGAACATTAATTACCTATACCCAGAATTATGGCACTTATACCAATACGGTGCTTTTTAGTCCCATGAAACGGCAATGGTATACCCTGCAGGAGTTTCAATACCAGTTAACTGCCAGTGGATTATCGCTGAAAGCGGCAATAGCGGTAGACCAGGGCCAACTGTCCGATAACGTGGGGTTTATGATGGGTATATTATGGAGCTGGCGGAAATAATTTAAAACTAACGTATATGGGTAAACGAATATTACTGATAGGCGGCAATTTCTCACCCGAGCCAACAGGCATAGGAAAGTATAACGGGGAAATGATCAGTTGGCTGGCAAATAACGGGTACGACTGTACGGTAATAACCACTTATCCCTATTACCCGCAATGGAAGGTGCAGCCACCTTATGAGCGGTCTAAGAACTGGTTTAAGAAAGAAATGCACCCGCAGGGAAAAGGGACGTTTACTGTATACCGCTGCCCGCAATATGTGCCGGCAGATCCTTCGGGGAAAAAGCGGATGTTGCAGGATGCCTCTTTTGCCGCAGCTGCGTTCATTAAAATAATGCAGCTGGTATGGAAGAAGAAGTATGATATTGTTATTACGGTAGCGCCTCCTTTTCACCTGGGGCTGCTGGCAGTACTCTATAAAAAGCTAAGAGGCGCCAGCTTCGTGTATCATGTGCAGGATCTGCAAATTGAAGCTGCGCGGGATTTGCAGATGATCCGCTCTGCAAGGCTGATTAATGGGTTACTGAAACTGGAGAAGATGATCCTGCGGCAGGCAGATCATGTGAGCAGCATTGCCGATGGCATGATCCGGAAAATCAGTGATAAAGCCGGGAAGGAGGTGTTTTATTTTCCTAACTGGGTAGATACAACACAATTTCATCCACTAACGGAGAAGGATATATTAAAAGAGTCGTTTGGCTTTTCGCCCGGCGATAAAATTGTACTGTACTCCGGCGCTATCGGGGAAAAACAGGGGCTGGAAGCATTGTTGCATGCAGCAGCTGCATGGCAGCACCGGGAAGAAATGAAATTCCTGATCTGCGGCTCCGGGCCTTATAAGGAGAAACTGGAGCAACTTGCCGCGCAACTGCAGTTAAAGAATACGATCTTCTTCCCGTTGCAGCCCCTGGCGGCATTTAACCGTTTCCTGAACATGGCCGATGTGCATCTCGTTATTCAGAAGTCACATGCCAGCGACCTTGTGATGCCCTCAAAACTAACAACCATACTGGCGGTGGGCGGCATTGCCCTGATCACTGCCAATGAAGGTACCGGGTTGCATGACCTGGTTAGCCGTTATCAAATGGGCATCCTGGTAAATGCTGAAGACCAGGAAGCCCTGCAGGCAGGCATTGGAAAGGCCGTATGGGGAGATATAACAGACATTGCAAGGAATGCACGTGAATTTGCCGCCGGCCATCTTTCTATTTCAGGAGTGATGACGCGCTTTGAAGAACAGGTGGCGTAGCGTTTTTATTGATCAACCATATTCTATTTTATGCTGAACCGGTATCTCAAAATTTGCAGTATCCAGTTGATTGTGCTGGACTTTATCTGGCTGAATGTATTGTTTTTTTTAACCAGTTCCTGGCTGCAGCGGTACGACCGTATGCAGGACATTAACGTGGATATTTTCCTCGTGGTATCAAACCTCTCCTGGCTGGTGGCCATGTACACTACCGGTATTTACTTTCTCAGCCAGCAGTTATCGTTTGATCGTATTGCCCGTAAAACCATGCAGAGCATGGCGTTTTACCTGTTGCTCCTGTTGTTGTCGTTGTTCCTGACTAAGCAGCTATATTCCCGCTTGTTCATTCTCAGTTATTGCACCGGTTTCCTGTGTATGGTACTGCTGGGACGATGGCTTTTTTACCGGGTAACACGGCATATCCTGCAAAGGAGCGGGGTAGAAAAGAAAGTAGTGATACTTGGGTATAATGATCTTTCAAAACAGCTGGCTGATCAGCTGATAGAGGATAACAGCAACCTGAAGTTTGAGGGATATTTTGAAGAATACAGCAATGTGCATGAATTGTCGTATTACCCGGTGATAGGTAACCTGGAAGCCTGTGTGCCCTATGCACAGTCTAACAACATCCGTGAAATATATTCCACATTATCTCCCGAAAAATTTCCTTACCTGTATACACTGGCTAAGGAAGCAGAACTGAATTTAATTCACTTCCGTTTTGTGCCGGATTTCAAACTGTTTGTAAACAGGCAGATCTTTGTAGACTACTTCAATAATATTCCTATCATTTCATTGCGTTCAGAACCGTTGGATGATATTGCCAACCGCATCCGTAAGCGCGTGTTTGATATTATTTTCAGTGGCCTGGTGATTGTTTTTATTTTAACCTGGCTGATCCCTTTACTGGCACTGCTTATCAAACTGGAATCCAAAGGACCGGTATTTTTTATACAGTACCGCACAGGCCGGAATAATATGAATTTCCCCTGCCTGAAACTGCGTAGCATGTATGTGAATGACGAAGCGAATGCGAAACAGGCTACGCGGCACGACAGCAGGTTTACGAGGATAGGGCGCATTCTTCGTAAAACCAATCTCGATGAAATGCCGCAGTTCCTGAATGTGTTCATGGGTGATATGTCCATAGTAGGTCCCCGGCCTCATATGCTGCGGCATACAGAAGAGTTCTCGCGGGTCATCCAGCAGTATATGATCCGGCATTTTCTGAAACCTGGTATTACAGGATGGGCGCAGGTATGCGGGCTGCGTGGGGAAATTACAGAAGAGTCGCATCTGCGCAGGCGGATAGAGCATGATATCTGGTATATGGAAAACTGGTCGGTATACCTCGATCTGCGGATTATTTTTTTAACGATCCGGAATACGATTAAGGGAGATGAGAATGCGTTTTGAACAGGTATGGTTTGTGTGAATGATAAGGTCCTGCCTCATCATTAAAACACCAGAACCATGGCTAAGAAAAAAAATCCTATCGTTGGAAACTCAAACAAGAAGCTGGAAAGTCTTACCCCGCATACAGAAGAAGGGGTGGACCAATTCCTGACCACTAACCAGGGTGTGCGTATCAACGACAATCAAAATTCACTTAAAGCAGGCGAACGTGGCGCATCGCTGTTGGAAGATTTTATTTTAAGGGAAAAAATTACCCACTTTGACCATGAGCGTATCCCGGAAAGGATTGTGCATGCGCGCGGGGAAGCAGCACATGGTTATTTCAAGGTGTATGAGTCTTTGGCAAAATATACCAAAGCAGGTTTTTTGCAGGACCCATCAAAAGAAACACCTGTATTTGTGCGCTTCTCCACCGTAGCAGGCTCACGCGGTTCTACAGACCTGGCTCGTGATGTACGCGGGTTTGCAGTGAAATTTTATACAGATGAAGGTAACTATGACCTGGTAGGTAACAATATGCCAGTGTTTTTTATACAGGATGCCATGAAGTTTCCTGACTTTGTGCATGCGGTAAAACCCGAACCTCACAATGAAATGCCCCAGGCTGCTTCTGCTCATGATACCTTCTGGGATTTTATATCGCTCGCACCGGAAAGTATGCATATGATCATGTGGGTAATGAGCGACCGCGCTATTCCGCGCAGTTTGCGAATGATGGAGGGTTTTGGCGTACACACGTTCCGCTTTATCAACGAAGAGGGGAAAGGTAGTTTTGTTAAGTTTCATTGGAAACCTTTACTGGGTGTACACTCCGTTGCATGGGATGAGGCGCAGAAAATTTCAGGGAAGGATCCGGATTTCCATCGCCGCGATTTGTGGAATGCCATTGAATCCGGCGCTTACCCTGAATGGGAGCTTGGTGTGCAGATAGTGGCGGAAGAAGATGAGCACAAATTTCCTTTCGACCTGCTGGATCCTACCAAGATAATTCCGGAGGAAGTGGTGCCGGTGATGCGTATCGGTAAAATGGTACTGAACCGTAATCCCGATAACTTTTTTGCAGAAACAGAACAGGTGGCCTTTCACCCGGGGCACCTGGTACCGGGTATAGATTTTACCAATGATCCGTTGTTGCAGGGAAGATTATTTTCTTATACAGATACGCAGTTATCGAGATTGGGGAGCCCTAATTTTCATGAAATTCCCATTAACCGGCCGGTGGCGCCATTGCATAATAATCAGCGCGACGGCCACATGCGGCAAACCATTAACCGTGGTGAAACGGCTTATGAGCCTAATACTGTCAGCAATGGTTGCCCTTTCCAGGCAAAGCTAAAAGACGGTGGTTTTACTTCTTATGAAGAAAGGATTGATGCAAAGAAGATCAGGGGACGCAGCGAAAGTTTCTTTGATCATTTCAGCCAGGCTGCCCTGTTTTATAATAGCCAGTCGGAGGCCGAGCAACGGCATATCATCAATGCACTTCGCTTTGAATTGGGCAAGGTAACGCGTACGGATATACGTGAGCGTATGGTGGGTATTTTAACACAGGTTGACAGAACACTTGCCGCAGAAGTGGCCGCCGGGCTGGGATTACCGGTGCCTGAAAAACCGGCGTATCCTGTTAACCATATACGCCCTGCGGATGCGGATATTGACAGCTATGAACCACGGATGGTAAAACAGCAGGTGGAACGTTCACCGGCGTTGAGTATGGCCAATACGGTAAAAGATACCATTAAATCAAGACAAGTGGCTTTCCTGGTGGCAGACGGCGTTTCCGGTAAGGATGTGGCAAACATGAAGGCCGACCTGGAAGCAGCCGGTGCACAGGTACAGCTGATAGCGCCAAAGCTGGGAATGATTAAGGCGGATGGCGGCACAGATCTGGAGGCGGACCAAAGCTTTCTCACGGCGGCATCTGTATTGTTTGACGCCGTATATGTGCCTGCAGGCAAGGCCAGTGCCGCCGTATTAGTCAAAGAACCGGCGGCGCTGCATTTTATCAACGAAGCATATAAGCATTGTAAGGCGGTTGCGGTAAATGGAGAAGGGGTAGACGTACTGAAGGAAACGTACCTGCAAACCGAAAGCAATGAACCGGGGCTGTTGATCAATAAAAGCGGTAAGGATTTTATTGACGCTATTGCCCTGCACCGGTTTTGGGAAAGGGAAGCCAACGACAGTATCCCGGCATAGATATTTTATTAAAAATGAAATGAAAGATCTAAATTTCAGAATATCTGAAATTTAAAATATTCCTATGGAGATAAGAGCCATCATTACAGGAAGTACCGGAATGGTAGGGGAAGGAGTGTTGCACGAATGTTTACAGCATCCGGATGTAAAGGAGGTGTTGGTTATTAACCGCAAACCCTGCGGTGTGCAGCATCCTAAGTTGAAGGAAATCATTCATGAAAATTTTTATGATATGCTGCCCATTGCCACGAAGCTGCATGGCTATAATGCCTGCTACTTCTGCCTGGGTGTTTCTTCCGTTGGAATGAAGGAGGATGCCTATAAACGTGTTACGTACGATCTTACCATGGAAGTGGCCCGGACACTGGCCGCTCTTAATTCGGATATGACTTTTTGTTATGTGTCCGGTGCGGGAACAGACGGCTCAGAGAAGGGGCGGAGCATGTGGGCGCGGGTAAAGGGCAAAACGGAAAATGACCTGCAGAAACAGCCATTTAAGGCGGCGTATATGTTCCGGCCGGGCTTTATGCTGCCCACCGAAGGATTGCAGTATACACAGAAATACTATAAGTATATGACCTGGGCCTATCCTTTTTTCAGGCGGGTATTTCCACAGTGGGTGTCTACCCTGGCGGAGCTGGGGCAGGCCATGATCAACGTTACCCGTTACGGGTATCCGAAGCCGGTGCTGGAAGTAAAGGATATTGTGACTTTGGCCCACCGGGCATAAAATACTGGTAACCTGCGGGATAGCGGGTCACTTTATATAGATGGCGGGGTGTATATTTGCATCTTGTTACTTTAACAGTGTAACAGTTGTAGGTTATGAGATGACTGGAATATTCCTATCCCGGGTCCAAATAAAAAAGGCGGTGCTCAGGCGCCGCCTTTTTGTTTTATATAGCTCCCAAAGCCAGTCTCCGTGCTGTTTTTCAGGCACAACGGAACCGGTTGATACCCGGTTAAGACAACTTTATTAGGTCATCTCCCTGAAAATTCCTTACTTCACGTTAAATTGACGCAAACAAGATATGAAGCCTTTCCACGAGTATAAGAACCCGTCCCTGGCTGTAGACCTGGTGGTGTTTGGCTACCACAACAATACCCTGTCGGTATTGCTGCTGAACCGTAAGGAGGAACCCTTTAAAGACTGCTGGACCTTACCGGGCGGTTTCCTGCAAATGGAAGAAACCTTCCTGGATACCTGTTCGCGGATCCTGCAAACGAAGCTGGGGATGAAGGAAGTATTCCTGGAACAGCTATATTCTTTTGATGCGCCGGACAGGGACCCCCGCGGACGGGTAATTGCCGTAGGGTATTATGCGCTTATTAATCCTGCTAAGTTCAGCGTGGTAGCGGGTAGCATGGCAAACGACGTAAAGTGGTTCAATGTAAGGAAAATGCCTGCCCTGGGCTTCGATCATAAGCATATTTTTAAACAGGCGCTTCAAAGGCTCCGCTCCAAGATCCAATACGACCCCGTTGGATTTGAACTGCTGGATGAGCTGTTTACCATCACGGAGCTGCATGAATTGTATGAATGCATCCTGCAAACCACCATCGACCGCCGCAATTTCCGCCGGAAAATACTGGATGCTGCCTACGTGATCAATACCGGTCTGAAACGCGAGGGATTAAAGAACAGGCATCCCGAACTGTATAAATTCAACAAACAACTAAAGAAAAATAGCTTCCAGATCAATGTTCCCAACGAAACCTGATGTTATGGAAAAAATCACTTACACCCCGGAGATCTTTACTATCAAAGACTTTTTCAGCACGGAAGAATGTGCCGTCCTCATAGAAAAAAGCGAGGCAATGGGTTATGAAGAAGCCACTGTAGACGTGGGGGGAGGCGTACAGCGCATGATAAAAGGTGTACGAAATAATGAGCGGGTATTGTATAACGACAAGGCTTATGCTACCTTTATCTGGGAACGGCTGAAAAGTTTTGCACCTGAGGGAAAGGATAACAGGAACGCCTCCGGTGTAAATGAATTGTTCCGTTTTTATAAATACAGCCCGGGCCAGCGCTTTAAAATGCACAAGGACGGCAGTTTTGAACGGAACCGTTTTGAAGCCAGCCAGTATACTTTTATGATTTACCTGAACGAAGCATATACCGGCGGGGAAACCATTTTTGCCTCCGGCGAAATTGTCCGCCCGGAAACCGGCACCGCCCTGGTATTTCATCATCCGCTGCGGCATGAGGGCTCGCTGCTTACCGCCGGTGTGAAATATGTGCTTCGCACGGATATTATGTACAAATAAAACGAAACATGCCCGCAACCTACGTAATAGGTGATATACACGGTGCGCTGAGAGCCTTGAAACAGCTGGTAGAGCGTATCGCGCCGAATACAACCGATACACTGATTTTTTTAGGAGATTATGTTGATGGATGGTCTGAATCTGCAGAGGTGATTTCCTGGCTCATGGAACTGGAATCGCAATACAACTGCATTTTTATTAAAGGAAACCACGATGCCTGGTGCGAATCCTGGTTGGATGGTATCATGCCGGAAGCCTCCTGGCAGCGTAACGGCGGCAAAGCTACTGTGGAGAGCTTCAATAAATTATCGCGGGAAGCGCTGGAGCGTCATCATCAATTCCTGAACCGTATGCGTATGTATCATATCGATGACCAAAACAGGTTGTATATACACGCAGGCTTTACCTCCACGCATGGCCCGGCCCATGAACGGTTTGAGCCCATGCTTTACTGGGACCGGAGCCTCTGGGAACTGGCCCTGGCAATGGACCGCAGTATACCAAAGGATTCAAAGTTTTACCCGAAAAGACTGCTGCAGTTTAAAGAGATCTATATTGGTCATACCCCCAGCCTTAATTACGGGCAGGAGCTTCCCATGATCGCCTGCAACGTGCACAACATCGACACCGGCGCCGCTTTCAAAGGCAAAATTTCCGCGATGAATGTGGATACGAAAGAAGTATGGCAGAGCGATGCGGTGTATTTGCTGTACCCGGGGGAGAATGGCCGGAATCCCTGATCCTGATTAAGGATCTGCGCATTACTCATCATCACTGCAAAACAGCAAAAGGAAGTTAACAAAAAGAATCTTTTCATGATACGGGATAATAAAAGTCAGGTTACAAATATCATCTAAAGATGAAAAAAATTCCGGACAAAAAAAAGCCCGGAACGCTCAGGTGTATCCCCTCGCATTCCGGTGCTTTACACTATAAGACAACTTCTTACTGGATCACTTCCTGCATGCCCTGCATACCGGCGCCCATATTCTTTCTCTTGAACAGGCTGGCGTCAACTTTACCGAACCTGTAAGCAAATGTGAGGCGCATCATCTGCGGGTCGCGGAGACGGCTATAATATTGTGTGAAATAATCACTTTGTGAATACTGGTCGGACCAGCGTGTTCTGAAAATATCATTCACGCTGAATGTTACAGAAGCTGCGTTGTTTTTCAGGAAGCTCTTTTTGATGGCCGCATCTACGCCATAAAATGAAGCAATGTAGCCCTGGGATGCATTCTGCGATTGTTGCATTGGCGGACCGCTCTGCACATTTTTATTTTCATTCACCGGCAAATTGGTTTTCGACTGGTAAGTACCCGTGAGCTGCACTTCAAAACTGGCAGGCAGCTTAAAGGTATTGTTAAGCTTGCCAAACCAGCTCCAGAGAGCATCCTGCGACTGTGTAACATTGTCGGTATTGATCTGTGAATTATAGATATTCACATTGGCTGTGGCACTCCACCATTTGGTGAGATTATACATAGCGGTTACCTCCGCACCGGCAGAGTAGCTGGAGTTCGCGTTTATATAAGTGTTTACCAGCATCTCCTGGCCGTTTGCCGGATCGGTTTCCTTTGTGAGGTAACGGGTGATCAGGTTGTTGGTATGCCGGTAATAGAGAGATGCCAATATAGTATTGTTACCCTTCAGCGTTTTCAGGTACGACATTTCCAGTGAAGTGGTGAACTCTGGTACCAGCCCCGGGTTACCTTTCGTGATATTCAGCTTATCAGTAGAATCGGTGAAAGGGATCAGCTGGAAGAAGTTAGGCCGGTTAATACGGCGGGTATAGCTCACCTGCAGCTCCTGGTCGTGTTTCAGCTTTTGGCTCAAAAACAGGGATGGGAACAGGCTTACCGGGTAGTTATTTGAAAAGTGCTGCCCGTTGTTCAGCAGGTCGCCGGTATAATTAGAACTTTCTGCACGTACACCCACCTTGTAGCCGAAATTACCAATGGTATTGGATACGCTAACATAAGCGGCATATACGTTATCGCTGTTCTTGTAATTATTGGAGGCGGCCGGGATCAGTACATATTTCTGTGTTTCCTGGTCCAGTATGTAGTTGTTGAAATTACTCTTCGTGTTGCGGATGGAGGCTCTCAATCCCGTTTCCAGCTTTAATTTACCGGTAAATGGTTTTACATAATCCGTTTGAATGGTCATAAAGCTCACGGCGCCGTTGCCCAGGATCTGTTGTATATCGCTGCCGCTGATATTGCTGCCGCTGTAACGATCGGTCCGGTAGTCGGAGTTGTTGTCGCTTTTTCCACCGAAGTAGTTAAAGTCGGCCGTCAGCTCTTCCCCCTCTTTAGGGAAAAGGTGTTTCATTCCCAATACGATCCCGTTGGCGTTAAACTTATTGTGGGAAGTGGAGTTACGCTGACTGAAAGCCCGTATGGTACTGGATTTATCCAGGCTGTCGGTATTAATATCTATCCTTTCAGATGGATTCATGGAGCCATGCACTTTAATACCGGCTACAGATAAAGTAGTACGGTTGGTTACAAACCAGTCGAGCCCCAGCTTCCCAAAAACGAAACCGCCGTCAGTTTTATTGGCGTTGTACTGGTTAATGAAAGTGGGTGGTTCATCTGCGAAGTTGTTACGCTCGGTAGTACCATTGGTGCGGCCTTTCATCTGGTTGCCCATTACGCTGGCGGAAATATTTACTTTATCCTGGCGCAGGTTAAAGTCTGCCCCGCCATTTACGGCGCCGCGTTTATCCACACCGGCGCGAACATTACCGTTGTAACCGGTTTTCCGGTTCTTTTTCAGCACAATGTTCAGGATACCGGCGCTGCCACCGGAAGCATCGTACTTGGCGGATGGATTAGTGATCACTTCCACATTTTCAATGGCATCGGCCGGGATCTGCTCCAGCGTGAGGGTAGTGGGGCGCCCGTCGATATACAGTTGCGGGGCACTGTTACGCAGGGTTACATTACCGTCGATATCCACATTTACGGAAGGTACATTTTTCATCACGTCCAGTGCGGTACCACCGGCACTTACGATGTTTTTTTCCACGTTGAACACCTTTTTATCGATATCCATCTGCATCAGCGGTTTGGTGCCGGCTACCGTAACTCCCTGCAGCTGGGTGGTGCTCACTTCCAGTTTGATATTACCGAGGTCCTTTTCAAAAGGAGGAAAGGTTACCCGTTGTTCAATGGTTTTGTACCCCGTGGCGGTGATCCGCAGTTTCAGCGGGCCTCTGCCGGGAAGATCTTCCAGGCTGAACTCACCGTTACCTTTGGTAAGTGCGCCTTTCAGCAGCTTCTCCTTCATTTTTTTTGTGGCGCTATCCATCCGGTTTCCGAGAATAATTACAGATGCGTACGGAACAGCTTTTCCATCGGGGTCAATAATTTTGCCATATACATGGCCACTCATACCCATACCCATCGGCATTTTGGCGCCTGCGGGCGGCTGAGCTACAGCACTCATTGAAAGCAAAAACAGGGTGATAAACAAATAAATCTTATGCATTTTAATATAAATTCAGATGACGCAAAAGTATACCCACCAGATGGATAAAATAAATTAAATGAGATGAGTGGGGAAAAAATAGCTACGAACAGTCGGATCACTGACCGGTCTTTCCGGCAATGGCATATACCGCGTCACGATAAGTATCGCCCACAGGGAGTTCCAGCGTATCAAGGAACACGCTGTTTTTCCGGATGG
>NZ_DATMTE010000290.1:0-1991 GCF_035564935.1 Chitinophaga sp.
TCAGCTGCCTTGCTCTCCATTCACGCGAAAGGCAATGATTTTAATATACTCGATTTCGGTGCAACCAATGACACCGTTAAGCTGAGTACATCCGCTATTAATAAAGCCGTTGAAGCCTGTTTTAAAGCCGGTGGGGGAAGGGTCATTATCCCCCCCGGTAATTTTAAAAGCGGCAGTATCACCTTAAAGGATAATGTAGCGCTCTTCCTGGAACGGGGGGCTGTTTTATACGCCAGTACCGACCACCGGGATTTTCCCCGTCAGAAACAGCCGGCATACCGCTCCCAGAAAGATCCCGGCGGCTGGTATGCACTGATCTATGCCGAAGGCGCCAGCAACATTGGTATATGCGGTTTTGGCACTATCAACGGCCAGGGCGCCAAACAGGTACCACGCCCCGTATTGCCGGGGGCAGTGAATGAAGACCGGGATGGAAGACCAAGGAATATCCTGTTCATATCGTGTCGGAAAATTTCTGTTCAGGATATAACCATGGAGAGCTCCGGCATGTGGAACCAGCATTATCTCAATTGCGAAAACGTGATCATCAATAATATCCGCGTTTATAACCATAGCAATAGAAATAACGACGGAATTGATATAGACGGGTGCCGGCATGTGATGTTATCCAACAGCATCATGGATTCCGATGATGATGGTATTACCCTTAAAAGTACCGGTGCGGCGCCATCGGAAGATGTTGCTATCACCAATTGTATAATAAGCAGTTTTTGCGCTGCCATTAAATGCGGCACAGAATCGACCGGCGGCTTTAAGAATATCCTGATCAGCAATTGTATCGTAAGACCCTCTGTATGTCCCACCGAACCGGTGTTCAGAACACCCCGCATAGGACAGGTAGGCATTGCACTTGAAATTGTAGACGGAGGAATAATGGATGGTATTACCGTGAGTAATATTATTATAGAGGGAACGGCATGTCCTGTTTATGTGAGACTTGGCAACCGGGCGCGTAAACATACCGATGAAGCCCCCGAACCTCCCCGTGGGAAAATGCGCAATATTTTCCTGTCGGACATAAATGTATACAACGCAGGTAATTATTCCTCTTCCATTACCGGTATACCAGGCTCCCCGATAGAGAATATAACGTTGAACAATATACGTATAGTAAACCACGGGAACCTTAAGCCGGGAGAATATATCAGCGATGCATCGAAAGTGCCTGAGCTGGAGAAGGAGTATCCCGCGCCAGACAGATGGAAGAACCTGCCTAGTTCCGGCTTCTTTATCCGGCATGTAAACGATATTTCCCTGCATAATGTTACGCTCCGTTCACAGGTCACAGATCCACGCATACCGGTGATTGCCGACGATGTAGACAATCTGTATATTTCAAATCTGAGATCGGATCATCCTGATACAACAGCTGTACAGCTATCAGGTGTCCGGGTCTTTAAAAGATTGTGAGGGGTGTTTCCGCATCAGCGCCAGGCAAGCCCCCGCTGGAGGCTTCCGGCACCGTTTCTCCTTTGCGTACCAGGGGGATAACACTTTTATCAGCGCCTTTATTTACCGCCGCCTCTACCTCGTCGCTGGTAGTGACCTGCACCAGGTTGCTGCCAGCGGCGTTCATTACCTATATGTGATTATTGGCGTTACTTGGGCTGTGCTGTTTTTCGGGATAACTGAAGGCGGGTGGGCAGAATTGTTTTGAGCCGGCAATCTTGTTGTATATGGGTACAACAAGAAAATTTGCAGGAAAATTTGCAGGAAACAAAAAGATTTATAATTTAGCCGCTCCAACGGGATGTAGCGCAGCCCGGTAGCGCGCTTCGTTCGGGACGAAGAGGCCGCTGGTTCGAATCCAGTCATCCCGACTTGACGGGACAGGATAGCATAAATGCTATCCTGTCCTTTTTTATTTCCTCCCGTAATGATGTTCAGGCTTGCAAATAGCGAAAATGCCGCATTAGTTTTTCCGGTTCGAAATGCCTCATTTATAATATACTCCTTCAGGAAATAGTAAC
>NZ_DATMTE010000291.1:0-14162 GCF_035564935.1 Chitinophaga sp.
AAGTTAAAAACACTACCAAAAGTACCAATGGTGCCACCAAACATGCGATAGAATATAATGGCAGAAATTGGAGCCCAGATAAAATCACTCACATCTCCTAATACCGGTACCGCATAACTGGCACATCCCAAAACATCCATCAGGATGCAGATCCACAAACTGGGCGTATATTTTTTTTCCATATTCAACCTCCGCTTTTCAATACATAAACAAATTACTTACCAAATTCGAAACTAACTGCAAGTTACCATATTAACGCGGGATGAGTGCGGTTGGTTTTACTGGAAAAATAAATTGCGTATTTCCACGCTATTTTGCGTCTTAAAATGGGTCCCTCGCTTGCAAGTAAGCATAATTTCAACTACATTGATGGCAGTTTAAAGCAAACCTTTTTATGCACCAGGAAAACTCACGCCGCGATATGATTAAAAAAGTGGCCACTATGGCATTAGCATCCACCGCGTTATCTTCCCTTTCCAACAGGGTATCTGCCCACGACCAGGCAGTAGACGAAAAACTAAAAGGCAAAATCAATCACTCGGTATGCGCCTGGTGTTACAATATTCCCCTGGATGAACTGTGCAAGGCGGCCAAAAAAATAGGCCTCCACTCCATAGATCTCGTTGATCCGAAGGACTTCGATGTCCTGAAGAAGAATGACATGATCACCGCCATGGTAGCCAGTAATGGGCCGGATTGGGGTATCACCAAAGGGTTCAACAAAGTAGCCCACCACGATAAACTGGAAGAGTATTTTAAACATTATATAGATGAAACCGCGAAAGCCGGCTTCACTAACCTGATCTGCTTTTCGGGTAACCGTGAGGGTATGAGCGACCAGGAAGGCATTGAAAACTGCACCAAAGGCCTCCAACGGATAATTGGCTATGCAGAAAAGAAAAAGGTAACCCTGGTAATGGAGCTGCTGAACAGTAAAGTAAACCACCACGATTACCAGTGCGACCATACCGCCTGGGGTGTAGAACTCTGTAAATCAGTGGGTTCTCCAAACTTCAAGCTGTTATACGACATTTACCATATGCAGATCATGGAAGGGGATGTAATCAGTAATATCCGCCAATACCACGAATATTTTGCGCATTACCATACCGGCGGCGTACCTGGCCGTCATGAAATTGATGAAACCCAGGAACTGTACTACCCGGCTATCATGAAAGCGATCTACGAAACCGGCTTTAAAGGACATGTGGCCCAGGAGTTTATTCCTGCCCATAAAGACCAGATCGCATCGCTCCGCCAGGCGGTAGGCATCTGCGATCTCGCTTAAATTCATAATATATCCTACTTTCGCGGACCAGTCTACCGAAACAGTAGGGTATACAATATGGATCAATATTATAAAAAGCCTTTATCATGGCTGCTCAACGAGTCGGCCAATGAAAACAAAAATACCCTCAAACGTACGCTGAATGGCTTTCAGCTACTGATGCTGGGCCTCGGTGTTATTATCGGTGCGGGGCTGTTTTCCCTGACAGGTCCCGCCGCCGGCAATAACGCCGGGCCGGCAGTTACGCTTTCCTTTGTGGTGGCTGGTGTTGGATGCGCCTTTGCAGGGCTTTGCTATGCTGAATTTGCATCTATGATCCCTGTAGCGGGGAGCGCATACACCTATGCCTATACCACCATGGGGTACCATTTGTACCTATCATGGGCATTCTGACCTGTGCCGTTATGATGGCATTCCTTCCATGGGATACCTGGCTGCGCCTTATTGTATGGATGGCAATAGGTATGGCGATATATGAGTTTTATGGTAAGCATCACAGTAAAGTGCGCAACCAGCTGAAAAGTTAATATTTCCAGTCTTGCCGTAATACCCCCATCACCACCATATCCACATACTGCCCATGCAGTTTGGCACTGTGGCGCAGCGTACCTTCCTTAGCAAAACCCAGTTTAATCGGGATCTGACCACTACGCTCATTCTGTAGTACAAAACGGATCTCTATTTTATTCAGGTACAGCTTTTTAAAGGCAAAGGAAATAAGCCCTTTGCAAGCTGCGGTGGCAATGCCTTTCCGCTGAAATTCTTCTCCTATCCAATAGCCTATTTCTGCTTTCTGCAGCTGGTGGTCCCACCCATGCAGATCAATCACCCCGCAAAACTGTTTTTTATACCATACACCCAATGCGATGGCTTCCTGCTCTTCAGCTTTGCGTAACATCATTTCTATAAAACGTAGGGAATGTTCTTCATTGGTATTGTAATCTACCCAGGGCAAAAACCTGCGCAAACTTTTGCGCGATGCATCCAGCTGTTTATATACCAAAGGGGCATCCGGCGCCTGTAGCTACCGCAGGTATATGTCTTCATTAACGGTTATTTCGAACATAACTGGATTTAAAAGGGCGTTAAACTTACACCGATTTCCTGTAAAATCCAATTAGCCCGCAGTAAATAGCCGCCGACCTTTAGTGCTGTTGTACAAAACTAAGTGCCGGCGGCTGTTTATTCTCTATTTACTACCGTTTACTGTTTGGCTAACAATTGTTGTTTAGCCATATCTCTTACCACCTGCTGAGCGTATAATACGGCCATTCTTTCCGTTGTTGGCGGGTCGAACGACTGTGATTGTACGGAGTACAGCATTTGTCCGCTCTTCATATCATACAGGTTCCCTTCCCATTGATACTTGGTGTTATAGGTATAGTATCCGGGAGCATACATCCTGGATGACCACATAGAGTAATAAGGCCAGAATCCGTAATAACCGTAGGGAGAATAATTGGGAACAAAGTTTCTTTCCCTGCCTTTATCCAGCATTACAATAGTCATGATCTGGTTTACATCACTACCCTGTAATTGCTTCAATACCTGCTTTTCCGTCATTTTAGCCATGTCGTTGGGGCCGTAGGTTTGCAGTGCTGATACGGCATTATATCCTTTCCTTCTCAGTTCCGTTACAGTATAATTTTCCATCTGGCTGCGCAGTGTACGATCTCTCTGAGGTACCAGCGCCATTACCATTATCTTGTTATCCTTTTGCAGTTGCTGTGCATCATTGGAACGCCAGGAAGACGTTACTTTGGTGCTTGAACAGGCTGCCATGGCCATGATTGCAAATCCTGCCATGATAAGACCCAGCTTTTTCATATTCCCTCCTTTAGTTTTATTAGTTTGTATCTGTTAGACGTAGAACCGGGCAATTTGTAACATGTATACGGTAGTTTTAACAATTCTTTGAGACTTGTTAATGATTTGCTAATGAATGGTTTACACACAATAAAAAAGGCATGCCGGTGTTGGCATGCCTTTTAAACATAAATGCTTCTTATCAGTAATTGATTACCTGCTCTTCAATAGCGGCAGGCAGCTCCCTGAATTTGTACAGCTGTGTACGCAACTGTGGTTCAAAACCTGCTTCACGGATGGCTTCCTGCATAGACAGGTAGGTGAAGCGATGCGGGGCGCCGGCAGCACTTACCACGTTTTCTTCGATCATGATGGATCCGAAATCGTTAGCGCCCGCATGCAGGCAAAGTTGCGCTACCTGCTTACCCACCGTTAACCACGATGCCTGGATATTTTTAATATTTGGTAACATGATACGGCTCATGGCAATCATGCGGATATATTCTTCAGCGGTGGTCATGTTATGTACGCCACGGATCCTGGCCAGCAGGGTATCCACATCCTGGAAGGTCCATGGAATGAAAGCAGTGAACCCGTAATGTCCTTCCGGCTTTTCGCTTTGCACCTGCCGTATGTCTGCCAGGTGTTCAAACCTTTCCAGCACTGTTTCCACGTGGCCAAACATCATGGTAGCGGAAGAAGCAATGTTCAGCTTATGCGCCGCCCGCATTACATCCAGCCATTCCTGGGCGCCGCATTTTCCTTTGGAGATCAGGCGGCGGACACGGTCGTTCAGTATTTCCGCACCGGCGCCGGGAAGACTGTCCATTCCCGCTTCCTGCAGCGCACGAAGCACTTCTATATGCGTACTTTTTTCCAGCTTGGTAATATGCGCCACTTCGGGAGGGCCAAGGGTGTGTAATCTTAATTCGGGGTATAACTGCTTCAGCTGTTTGAAAAGATCTACATAGAAACTGAGACCCAGTTCCGGGTGATGCCCTCCCTGTAACAGCAGCTGATCGCCGCCATACTTAAGGGTTTCATCGATCTTTCTTTTGTACTCTTCAATCGGCGTAATGTAGGCCTCCTTATGGCCGGGAATACGGTAAAAGTTACAAAACTTGCAGTTGGCCGTACATACGTTGGTGGTATTTACGTTCCTGTCTATCTGCCAGGTTACCTTTCCATGAGGAACCTGCTGCTTGCGTAACTCATTGGCTATTTCCATCAATTCAGCCAGCGGGGCATTTTCAAACAGGTAAACGCCCTCTGCTGCTGACAGAAACTCAAAGTTCTGCGCCTTTTTGTATAAATCCTGAAGTTCCATGTGCTATATTTCTAACCCTGAATAACTTTAGCAAAGGTAGTATTTAGGCAATTAACCGCCTGTAACAAATATATTTTATACGAACACTATTTAATGTTAAATTTATAGCAATACAACATCCCTGCATCAACCAAGTATGCTTAAACCAATTCTGTTACGCGTTATGCTGCTTCTGGCAGCCGCCGGCACATCAATGAGCACTAAAGCCGGAAATGCCACGTTCGATAACGATAGTACTCGCGAAGCTATGCTGATTACCCGCTTCCACTTCAAGCAATACTACGGGGGAGTAGTAGTAATACAGGCCCTGGTAAGCAACTATCCCGATACTCTTCAGTTTATCCTCGATACCGGCAGCGCAGGTATTTCACTGGATACCACCACCTGCCTCAGGCTCGGTATAAGCATGGAACCTTCAGACAGGATCATCAAAGGACTCGGCAGCTCCAAACCCGTTTCCTTTGCCCGGCACCATTCCCTGAAGCTCCCGGGATTAAAAGTAGACAGTCTTGATTTTCATATCAACGATTATGAGCTGATCAGCCAGGTGTATGGCATACAGGTAGATGGTATCATCGGGTACAGTTTGCTGAGCCGGTATATTGTGACAATCGATTATGATACAGAAGAAATTATTATTTACTCCAAAGGAAAATATACCTATCCTAAAGGTGGTCAGCTCCTGCGGCCATCCCTCACACAGATCCCGCTGATATCCGCCCCGCTGAGAAACGCAGTGCGTACCATCACCAACCGCTATTATTTCGATACCGGCGCTGGTATGTGCCTGCTGCTATCTTCCCAGTTTGTAAACGACAGCAGTGTGTTACAGGGCAAAAGACGGCGCGCCAAAAAGATCATACAAACGGAAGCCCAGGGCCTGGGCGGTAAAATGACCATGTCGCTCACCACTGTAAGCGAATTTCGCATTGGTAATTACAGTTTCCGGAATGTGCCCACCTATGTGTTTGATGATAAAAGCAATGTTACCGCTTATCCTTTTCTTGGCGGAATGATAGGCAACGATTTGCTCCGCCGTTTTAACATAACGCTTAACTACGGTAAAAAGGAAATATACATGCTGCCCAACACACATTTCCGGGATATGTTTGATTATTCCTACACGGGTCTGATCATTTACCTGATCAACGGAAGGGTGGAAGTAACAGATATCATCAAAGGGTCGCCAGCCGAAAAAGCCGGCTTCCGCACAGGCGATATCATCATGGGTATTAACAACAACCTGGGGCCCAACCTCCAGCTGTTTCGCGAATTGCTCAAAAATATAGGCACCAGGGCCACCTGCCTCATAAGCCGTGATAAAGAATTGCTCATTAAAAAATTGCCAATAAAAAGTATTCTTTGACGTTATTTGTGTCATGTGGCGCTTTTTATTAACAGTAACCATCTTGTATAGCTCTGCCCTGATGCCTGCCCATGCCCAGCGCAGAGGCTCGTCTGCACCTGCAACAGATAATTCCAAACCACTGGCCGTTATTCCCTTTGAACTCATCAACCGGCAGGTGGTTATACCTGTAGTAGTTTCCGGCAGTGCAGACACCCTTCATTTTATTTTTGACAGCGGGGCGGAAGTAACCGTAATGCACACCAATACCGCCGCTAAATTACAGCTGAAAAATGCCGGCAATGCCTTTTTAACCGGCACCAACAATGCAATGGCCAAAACAGAGCTGGCCACCCTGAATGCTGTTTACCTGAAAGAACTCCGCATTCCCTACGTAAAAGTATACCTGGAAAACCTCAGCACCCTTGGCCCGGTAGATGGCATTATAGGCATCGCTTTACTGAAACTGTATATTGTAAAAATAGACTACCGCGCCAAACAGCTGGTGCTGTATAAATCAGGAAAAACACCCGTTGGCAATACCGGCCGTTTGCTGCATTTCCAGCTTAACTTCAGCACCCCGGTGATTGATGCTTCCATACAGCTGCCCGATGGTCGCCGGTTGCCAGGCCACTATCATATTACCACCGGCGGCGACTATGGCATCCTTTTTAACTGGCCTTACGTGGATAAATATAAACTGAATACCCTGCTCCCCACCATCAATACAGACCGTGTACAGGATATGCTGAAAGTATTGTATTATATCAATAGTTCGGTGCCCTCACTGGAAATGGGAGGCCGCAGCATCCCCAATGTACCGGTAAGCTACAGCAAGGATATCGACGACCTGGGCGTATTTACCGAAGTAGCGGGCTCCATTGGTTATGATATCTGGAAAGACTACACTCTCACTATTAATTACGATAAAAAGGAACTGTACCTGGAGTAGCTTTTTGCCGTTTTGGGCTGAAAGCTTACCGTAATTCCCTATTTTTACCGTATTGACCAATAAAAAGATATGATCCATTATAATAAATTTACGCTGGCAAACGGACTGAGAGTGATTGTACATGAGGACCATACCACGCCGATGGCTGTATTAAATGTACTGTATGATGTGGGAGCGAGAGATGAAAACCCGGCGCAAACAGGGTTTGCCCACCTGTTTGAGCACCTGATGTTTGGGGGATCCATCAATATCCCCTCTTACGACGAGCCTTTACAGATGGCAGGCGGCGAAAATAACGCCTATACTACCAGCGACCTGACCAATTACTACATCCAGTTGCCCGCTGAAAATATCGAAACGGCCTTCTGGCTGGAAAGCGACCGTATGCTTTCCCTGGCCTTCGGCGAAAAAAGCCTGGATGTACAACGCAAAGTGGTGTCGGAAGAATTTAAGGAACATTATATCAATAAACCTTATGGAGATGTATGGCATAAAATGCGGGAGCTGTCGTACACTACCCATCCTTATCGCTGGATGACTATCGGTAAAGAATTATCTCATATAGAAAATGCAAAGCTGGAAGATGTAAAAGCATTTTTCTTTAAATATTACCGCCCGGTAAATGCAATTCTTGCTGTAGGCGGCAATGTTACGGTAGAACAGGTGAAAACCCTCGCGGAAAAATGGTTTGGCGATATCCCTTCCGGGGAAAAGTATCACCGCAACCTGCCGGTGGAACCACCCCAGGCCGCAGCGCATAAACTGGAAGTAAAAGCCAATGTACCGCTGGATGCCCTGTATAAATGCTATCATATGTACGCCCGTACAGATAAACGCTACTACGCGGCAGACCTGATCTCCGACATTCTTGGCGGTGGCAGCTCCTCCCGTTTGCACCAGGTACTGGTAAAAGAAAAAAAACTATTCAGTAATATTGAGTGTTATCATTTTGGCAGCCTCGACGCCGGCTTATTAACCATAGAAGGAAAACTGGTAAAAGGTGTTAAAATGAAAGATGCAGAAAAAGCCATCCAGCAGGAATTGGAAAAACTGCAACAGGAGGTGATCTCAGAACGGGAATTGCAAAAAGTAAAAAACCGCGTCGAAAGCTTACTGGCCTTCGAAGATATGAGCTTATTAAACCGCGCCAACAACCTGGCCTTTTATGAACTGCTGGGCGATGCTGCACTGATGAACCGCGAATTTGAAAATTATGAAGTAGTAACCGCTGCTGCCATACATGAAGAAGCAAAACTGCTTTTTGATGAAAAAAATTCAAATACCATTTACTATTACGCTGCCAGTTAGTGCCACGCTTGCATCCGGCCCTCACCCTTTAAATAACACACGATGAACAGAACGATTGCCCCTCCCATTAAAGATGCGGTGGACTTTGATATAAAGCTGAAACCGTATGAACAGTATACACTGGACAACGGCATTCCTGTATATGTGATGAAGTCGGACGAACAGGAAACATTACAGCTGGAACTGGTATTTCCTGCCGGTAGCTGGTATGAAAGCGAAAGCCTGGAAGCCGCTGCTACCAACTTTCTCATGAAAAATGGTACCAGCAAACACACCGCCCAGCAAATCAATGAAAATATAGATTATCATGGCGCTTACCTTAACCGTAACGCCTATCATGAAAATGCCACCTATACCCTTCATTGCCTTACCAAGCATGCGGAAGTACTGCTGCCCATGCTGCAGGAAGTGATCCTGGACCCGGTATTCCCGGAAGAAGAGCTGAACCTGTATAAACAGAACCAAAAGCAAAAACTGGCGGTAAACCTGCTCAAATGCGACTTTGTAGGTAACCGCTTTATCGATAAATACCTGTTCGGCGAATTTCATCCATATGGCCGCGTAAGCTCCATGATGGCGTATGACGCGTTACAACCCGAAGGCTTACAGGCCTTTTATAAAAAGCATTATACTTATAACAACTGTAAGATCTTTGTAGCTGGCAACCTTCCGGCTAACATGGTCCCGTTGTTGAATCAATACTTTGGCGCCACCAAATGGAATGGTGAAGCACACCTGGTAAAACTTGATCTGCCGATACAACCGGCCGAAGAAAAAAAGTTCCGGATCTTTAATGATGAAAACGGGGTACAGGGCGCCGTGCGTGTTGCCCGTCATTTCCCCAACCGCTACCATCCTGATTTTCCGAAGATGCTGGTGTTAAACACTATCTTTGGCGGCTACTTCGGTTCCCGCCTGATGAGCAATATCCGGGAAGAAAAGGGCTATACTTACGGTATCTATTCCCAGCTATATAATTTCCGGCAAACCAGTGCGCTGAACATCCAAACAGAAGCCGGCCGCGATGTTTGCGAAGCAACGATCGATGAAATTTACAAAGAGCTGCTGCGCCTGCAAAACGAACCTGTTCCACAGGAAGAACTGGATCTCGTGCGCAATTATATGATTGGTTCCATCCTGGGCGACCTGGATGGTGCTTTCCAGCTGATCCAGCGCTGGAAAAACCTTATCCTCAACGATCTTGATGAGAACTATTTCTATAATAATATCAAAACAATTAAAACAATTACCGCTGAAGAATTGCAGCAACTGGCCCAGCAATATTTTACGCCAGGCGATTTTTATGAACTGGTGGTAATTTAAAAAGATAAAATTTTAACAAAAAATAAAAGGTTTCCATTAATGGGAACCTTTTATTTTTGGGGAACATATTATCCCCCCAACACTATTTTTATTTAAACGAACCATAATGGAATCCATACCGGATTATATTGCCATCAATAAGGAACTGTGGAATCAGCGTACAGGTGTTCATGCCGGTTCTGAATTTTATGATATTCCAGGATTTCTTGCCGGAAAAAATTCGCTCAAAGAAATTGAATTGCCTTTGCTCGGGACGCTACATGATAAGACGGTGCTTCACCTCCAATGTCATTTCGGGCAGGATACCTTATCACTTGCCCGGATGGGCGCCACGGTAACAGGAGTGGACCTTTCAGATGCTGCTATTACCCTCGCAAATGAACTTACCCAACAGCTGGGCCTTAAAGGGAAAGCCAGCTTCGTTTGCTGCGATCTTTACAGCACACCCGGTCACCTGAACGGTGCTTTTGATACCGTATTTACTTCCTATGGTACCATTGGCTGGCTGCCGGATCTCGACAAATGGGCGGCGGTAGTGAATCATTTCCTGAAGCCAGGCGGATCCTTTGTAATGGCTGATTTTCATCCCGCCATATGGATGTTCGATGATAATTTTAAAGAAATTATCTATAGCTATTTCAATAGCCAAACCATTGTAGAGGAAACAGAAGGCACCTATACAGATGGCGGCAGCGGTATCCGCCATACTTCTTATTCATGGAATCATCCGCTGAGCGAAATCGTTACTGCTTTAACTGCACAGGGCCTGCAGCTGCAGGTATTCCGGGAGGTAGATTTTTCTCCTTATAATTGTTTTAGTAACACTATTGAAAAAAACGGGCGCTTCTATATCCGTGGAATGGAAGGAAAGCTGCCAATGGTATACGCATTTAAATTCTTCAAACCATTATAACATGAAATCTTTTTTTATCCTTCTTTTATTGGTTTCAGGCAGCATGGTAGCCTTTTCACAGTCGCAATCAGAACTGAATAAGCAGGCCGGCCAGGAATATAAAAACGCAGACAAAAAGCTGAATGATATTTACCAGTTGATTCTGAAAGACTATGCAGCCAACAAAGCGTTCACAAAAAACCTGAAAGATGCACAACGGATCTGGATACAATTCCGCGATGCACAGGTACAGGCGATGTATCCCGCTGCTGCCAAAAGCTATGGCAGCGTGTTTCCTATGTGCAAGGCCAATTACCTTACCGAACTTACCAACCAGCGCGCCGAAGCCCTGAGAGTTTGGCTGAACGGACTGCCGCAGGGAGACGTATGCACCGGTTCCATTGGCGATAAACAAGGAAACTAAACTGGAACATTACTAATATTAGTATATTATTAAATATTTATTGTATATTTGACGGTCACACAGCACCTATGCGAAATCTAATCATTTTTCTCACGGTATTTCTGTGTTCGAAAGCGTATTCACAAACACCACAACAAACGGCGCTGGACACACTTGAAAACCATTACCAGCAGTGCCTGGGCAGTAGCCAGGATATGTATAGCTGCGCAGTTACCTATTATAAGCAACTGGACAGTTTATTAAACAGTACCCTTGAGCATCTTTATTCCAGCCTTGACAGCGGAAAACAACAGTTGTTGCAGGAAGAACAACAGGTATGGGAAACAAAGAAAGAAGAATATTTTAAGAAGATAGATGAGCGGGTGGAAAAGATGCACAAACGCACAATGGATGGACTGGATGACGACATGATCTCTACTGATAACAAAGCGGCATTTATTAAAGAGCGGCTAACTACGTTGCTTAATATCTAGTATTTTTCTCCGTACAATGAATATCACTGTACGGAGAAAAAATGATCAAAGCCTTTCCTGGTGCCGCAACCAACGTTCCGGCATTTCATTGTTGCTGGCCATCAGGTAATCGTTATACGCACACGGTACAAATTCGCGGTCGGGTAGTTGCATCCACCAGCGGCCCGTTTTCTTACTCTTCAGGAAAACCGTTTCTATATCGGAAAAGGCTATATGAAATTCCCAGAAAGCATCCCGGTCATCCAGCAGGGCTTCTTTATTTTTCACCGCACGTCCGTCCATAAAATACCACATCATCTGCGAGATCTGGCGGGCAGTTAAGTGTTCTTTATCTTTCTCAGGACGGTAGCCGTAAATACCAAAAGAGGAGAGGCGGCTGCTCATGCCGGCATACCTGGCCAGTGAACAGGCTTCTTCGCCGCTGAAACCATTGGGCGAAAGCTGGTTGGCGGGTGCATCTGTATGCCTGATAATATTGATATCAAGACTGAACAGATCCGAATGACGTAATACCGGTTCGGCCTCTTCCATGTTCTCCCGGATACGGCCAAGACGGTAACAGTCGAACCGGAGTTTATCCAGCGTTTCTAACATCCGCGGATGTACGAAATAACTCTGGAACCCGATATGATTGTAATGCCGCAGGTAATTTGGTTGCTCAGTGAGTATGTCCATTAAAAAGCGTTCACTGCGTATGCCGGAGTCTTCTTTCAGGTCTATCAGTGCATCCGCTACAGTAGCTTCAATAATTAATTGCTGCGACGCATAGGCCTTATATTGCGGGTAAGTAAGATCGTGGGAACCACCGAGGATTATGACGGTTTTATTGGCGGCTAATAATTCTGCCACCACTGTTTTCATAGCGGCATATGCATCTGCGAGGAAAGCGCCCGGCAGCAGGTTGCCCACATCTGCCAGTTTTATATCGCGGTGCCAGTTATAAAGTCTGAAGAACTCTCTCCGTATGGCATCGGGGCCATGTGTGTTTGTTTTACCGGATACATCACCTCTTTCTTCTCCAACGCCCAGCAGAATAATATCAGCTGCATCTATATCCGGATGGTGATCATCTTCGTATGCATCCACCACACCTCCTACCTGGAACGGGTCATATTCCTGGTCGTCGTTTAAAAATGCTTTTGAAACAGGATGTAGAAAATCCTGCAGATGCGAAAAATCTGCCATCAGTAAATTGTGTTTATTTGATGGCAAACGTACAACAAGAATTTAAAAAAAAGCAAACCAGGCAGATAAGGCAGCGGGTCAAAGCTACTATAACGGGAATTTTGTAGAGGTAAGGCTACTAGTTCTTGTGAATAATAAATTCGAATGGCTTGTGCGACTTACGTGAAATTGCTTTTTCCAGCACGGTTCGTTTGCTGGTGATCCGGCTCTTGTTACAATCCATAACTTCCATAACTGCACAGAGATAATCCATCGTCTCAATCAACGAAAGCATTTCGCTGATTTGTCTCACCGCAGATTGGATCTGCTGTTCCGTGTACCTATCTTCATGTAGCAGGATTAATAAATCTCTATCTACAGGTTTCATGAATAAAAAATTTGACTGTTCCCCGAAATATTGTTTGGCCAAGGTATCAAAGGATAGTTCAAAAAGATAAGGCAAAATTGTTAGTTGTCAGTCGTTGTCAAAGTCGTCGTTGCTATCAAACAGATCTTCTTATCAGTGCATTCTTTTTTTATTCATGGTTGGACAACCGCAATCGTTTTTCTTAAAAACATTACATCCTTCCATCACTAAACATCCGCAAAGAAAAAAGACTACGATCCATTTTATACTTTTCATACTGCAGTTTAATATATACTTGGCTATTTTTGAATACCTTCCTTGAAGTGTTTACCTTTTCTTAACAATGCCCTTTTGTAATTTAAGCTAAATTCGTAAAAAATATTAAAATATTTGTCCACAATTATTGCGTCCCGGAAAATTTTAATCGTTCCCCTGGATTGGGGCCTTGGACACGCCACCCGGGATATTCCGCTCATCCGTGAAATGCTAAACGCAGGTTGTCAGGTATTTATTGCAGCCGAAGGCAAACATGCTGCCTTGCTACAGCAGGAATTTCCACAACTGACCATACTTCCGCTACCCGGTTACCGCATTCAATATGCACAAAAAGGGCAATTCTTCGGGCTGAAAATCATCCAGCAGATCCCCAAGATTTTTCGCTCCGTAAACTATGAGCAACGGTGGCTGAAGAAGATAGTGGCTGAGTATCAGATCAATGCGGTGATTTCAGACAACCGTTTTGGTTTATATCATAAAAATATACCCACCGTTTTCATTACCCACCAGCTCCTTATCAAAACGCCGTTCGGCGGGTGGATAGAGCGGACCCTGCAAAAAATAAATTATCGTTTTATTAACAAATACAGCGCCTGCTGGATTCCCGATTTTGCGGGCAACAACAACCTCTCCGGTGAGTTGGCGCATCCTGGTCAGTTGCCCGGTCATACTACCTATATTGGTTGCCTGAGCCGGTTTGAACCCAGGCAAAACGTGGAAAAAAAGTACGACCTGCTCGTATTGATCTCCGGCCCTGAGCCACAACGCTCTAACCTGGAAAAACTGGTGCTGGACCAGGTTAAACAACTATCCATCACCGCACTTATTGTAAGCGGGAAACCAGGCACACCACAGCATGTGCAGGTAGCCCCGGGGGTTACACAAATTAACCACCTCAATGCCAGTGAACTGAACGAAGCCATGCTGGCTTCCGACATGGTATTAAGCCGCTCCGGGTACACTACCCTGATGGATCTGGCCAAACTGAATAAAAAAGCAATTCTTATCCCTACACCCGGTCAGTCAGAGCAGGTTTACCTGGGTGAATACCTGATGGAGAAAGGATACTTCTATTCCCTTCCCCAGGAACGTTTTCATTTGAAAACCGCACTGGACGAAGCAAGCCGTTTCCCCTTCCGGTCTTTTCACCACGAACAGGATATGAACCAGTACAAACAGGTAGTACAGCAGTTCATACAAACGCTCTGATATTATTT